>JBHEMC010000060.1:0-26795 GCA_046262775.1 Pyrinomonadaceae bacterium
GCTCGCATGCCCGTTTCCATTCCGAGGCGCGAGTTCAGGTACGCCAATTCACTTCACGTTCAAGCCGACGACTCTGCCTCCGGGAAAAACTGTCATTATCACCGAAGGAGCTCTCAAAACTGAGGTCCTGGTGAGTCTCAAATCGAAGGCGTGCGTTATTGCCACCAGCGGGGTTAGCTGCTCTCACGCAGAAATCATCGACGCCGCCCGCAATTACAACGCGCTAATCGCCTTTGACGCGGACTACAAGACGAATCCATCCCTGGCTCGGCAACTCGCCCGACTCATATCAGCCAGGGAACTGGACATCGTCATCCATCAGCTCTCAACCAGTACGAAAATCGTCTGCTGGCGAAGCTACAAAGGCATCGATGATGCCGTCCTCGCAAACAGCCTACTCGAAACAATGACCATCCTTCAGTGGTTTTCAACCCTCGAAGGCAAAGTACTCGCAGAAGTCAAAAGGGCCTGGAACGAAGCGAACTACCGTCCTTGGATTTCGCTAGTTAGGAAATAGAAAACAAGTCTGCTCAAAAAATGGACGGCAGAAAGAGCTCACGCCTGTCTGTTGTAGTTCTTTCGTGCTTACTCCCACTTAGAAACTCCCATTGAACCGTGATGAGGAATCAAGAATTCCTTGCCTTATTAGTTGCGCGAATAGAGGATTTTGCCCGTGCGGTCTTCCTCGAATGCGAGGGCGCTAGTAAGGCTTCGGCACAACCTTCCGATGATGCTCCGTCAAAGCTACGTGAGCAGCTAGCATCAATCAAAGCGAAGGAGCATGTGACAGTGAAAGAAGCTGCGTTGCTACTTTCGTGCTCGGAAAGTCATATCCGCAAGCTGGTGATGCTGGCTCGGAAGGGCAAAACTAGCCACCTGTCCCTACATCGCTATGGAAGGCGTCAGGATATTTCCTCGCGAATCCCTTTCTGGGCTGGGCCAGAACCACTTCACAAATCCAAGTGGTCAAATATGAAGCAGCCTCACATCAGACGGCAAAGCCGAACTCACAGTAGCGCATAGCTCTTAAGTACTAAGAAGCAAAGCGCTATTACGACGCAGAACACCTATCCAAAATGGACCAACTAAGGAAAGTTGCTAGCTTCGAAAAGACAATGGAAGACTCACTAATTGTCTCTGATTTTTGAGTCTGCCAAATGGGAAAAAGGACGGGAACGTTACGCACTGCACGAGGCGGCTAATCCATTGAGATGCTTGACATAAAAATGGTAGGCGCGTGGGGATTTGAACCCCAGACCCCTACCGTGTCAAGGTAGTGCTCTACCCCTGAGCTACGCGCCTGCAAGTGAAGTTTCAAAAGTCGCCGCAACGGATCGCCTGAGCCGTTTTATCGCTGAGTCGTGTCATGGATGAGGCCGATCGTCTTCTCCCAACCAATGAAATCAGTTCTCCCAACCACTGAAATCAGAATGTCTTTGACGATCGACGAAGGACTACCTTGCTCACCTATTTCTGCCTCATTACCTACTGCGTTGAATCATCGATGATCAATCTAACTCTCAATTGATCGACCTGCTATGCGACGCCCGAAAGTAGCAAAGCGTTCTCAGAAGTGTCAAGGCGGTCCATAGACTGCCTCGATTTCACGATTCACTGATTTGTTGCTGTAAACGCAGACTCGCCGGATTTCAGACGCAGGTAAGAAAATCCATGTTTTCGAAGCTACGGCTTTGTCAGTTGCTGAGTCACTCGATCCCATTCCTCATATAGCTCGCGCAAACGTATTTCCGCCTGTTGATACTCTTTCTTTCGCAATGCCAACCGCGCCGCATTGCGAGCGAGCGTTGGCGAACTCAACTCCTCCGATAGCTCAGTTAACAGCCGCTCCGCCTCGGCGATCTCGCCCTCGACAACTTCTGCCGTACGAACCTGCTGCTTGTTTCTCTTAATAAGCTTGACACCAGGTTTTGCAGACTTCTTTTGCTTCTCCTGATCCCGTGTGTCTTTTGGCTCTTCAGTCGTTACCGCTGCCGCCCCAACAACCTCTACGAGATTCTGACTATCATCCTGAGTATCGTCAGTGGCCGAGATGCTTACCCCGAGTTTCCAGTTGTGATACTCAGTGTAGTCGCCGTCGTAGTGATCAACGCCACCACGACCATTCAGGGCGAGGATCTGCGTCGCGACTTTGTCTAGAAAATATCGATCGTGACTGATGGTGATGATTGTTCCTTCGTACGCTGATAATGCCTCCTCCAATGCTTCTCTCGACGGAATGTCGAGGTGATTCGTAGGCTCGTCTAATACTAAAACGTTGACTCGCGAGTAGATCAGTTTCGCGAGTGACAGTCTGCCCTTTTCGCCGCCGGAAAGATCGCCAACGTGCTTGTAAACATCGTCACCAGTGAAAAGAAACTTTGCCAGAAACGATCTGAGTTCTCCGGCCGTCGCCGTGCTGGGAGCAACTCGCCGCAACTCCATTATCACCTCGTTACGATCGTCGAGATCTTCCAGTTGCTGCGCGTAATACCCAATCTGTACTTTCGTGCCCCAACGAATATCTCCGCTCAACGCAGGAGTTTTGCTCAAGATTGTGCGCAAGAAGGTCGTTTTTCCGGAGCCGTTTGGTCCAATGATGCCCAGACACTCACCACGCCGCAGAATAAAAGCAATGTGATCGCCAAGAACTTTCTCGCCATAACCAATCGCCGCATCAGTCACCGTCAAGACGTGATTACCGGTGCGTTCAATCGACTGCAGTCGGAAATCGCCGGACGATTGATCCGCACGAACAGCCTCCACACGCTCAAGACGCTCTAGCATCTTGCGTCGGGATTTTGCCTGCTTCGTCTTTTGGCCCGCAATATTGCGGCGAATAAATTCCTGCGTCTTAGCAATTAGCTGTTGTTGATTATCGTAGGCGCGTTGCTGAGCCTCACGGCGCACTTCTCGCTCGACCAGGTAGTCTGAATAATTGCCCACATAGCTGGAAGCCCGGCCGTTTTCCAGCTCCAAGATTCGACGACAGGTGCGATCAAGAAAATAACGGTCATGGCTGACGATTACATACGCTGAAGGATAGTTTTGCAAAAATTCTTCCAACCACTCGACCGCACCAACATCCAGATGATTCGTAGGCTCATCGAGCAACAATATGTCGGGAGCAGCCAGCAACAGTCGAGCGAGGCCGAGTCGATTCTGTTGACCACCAGAGAGCTTGGCAGTGTCTAAGCTCCAAAATTCCCGATCGAAACCTAAACCCTGCAGAATAGCTTCAGCGCGTGCGGCGTACTCGAACCCGCCTTCCCGTTCAAAGCGATGTTGCAAGTCGCTGTAACGCTCGAGAACCTGGTCCAGATCAGCGCCAGTCTCGGCCATGCGATGCTCTAGCTCGTGCATTTCATGTTCTATTTGCTGAAGGTGTCCAAATGCCGACAGGGCCGATTCGTGAACGGTAGAACCCGGCTCGAAATGCACGTGTTGGCCTAACAAACCAAGCTTGACGCCGCGAGCTTTGATTACATCGCCGCGATCGGCACTCTCTTCTCCGCTGATAAGGCGAAACACAGTTGTCTTTCCTGCACCGTTGCGGCCTACCAGCCCGACGTGTTCGCCTGCGTTCACTTGTAATGAGACGCCACGCAGGATGTCGTGCGTGCCATAGGATTTTTGAACATCTGATAGTCGAAACAACATTTGGACTCTAACAATACTAAGCGGGTGCAGAGGCGACAAAGCCTCTACACCCGCTCGGTCATAATTTCGCAGTTAAGATTTCGGCGAACTGGTTCCTTTGGGCGCTGCTGGCGCCGTGCTGGCAGCAGGGCTAGCGCCTTGTGATGCCGTGGGAGTTTGTTGGTTTGGAGTGCCGGGAGCTGCCGGACGCAAACCAAGATTAGAAGGATTATTTAACATGTTCGCAGCCAAATGATTGGTGACCTTTGCGTCATTCATTGCCACTTCAAGCAAAGCAGCATTCAGAATCTGCTTGCGTTGATTGATCAACCCCTGGGTGATTTGCTGCCTCACTCCGGGGCTCTCAAGCGTGAGGTTCTCCGTCTGCAAACGCTTCTCCTCCAATTTGAAAATGTACCACTTGCCGCTATTGAACTGCTTTGGCTGCGTGTAGTCACCGACTTGCATTGGTCCAAAAAAGCTCGCGATCAGATCCGGAGGAAAACTGTTGTTCTTTAAGTCTTCCTCTGTCGCGAACCCGATATCTCCTCCACGAGCGAGCGTATTGACGTCTTCACTCTTCGCTCTGGCAACTGTTGCGAAATCGGCTTTGCCCTGCAGTTGTTGGTAGATGTTATCGATCTTCAATTTTGCTTCAGCTTCGCTCTTGGCATCATTTTGAATGCTCTGCGCACTGTTGTCGGCGGGATCGACCATAATCATTCCGAGGGCTACTCCGCGTGCATTTACAAACTGTTGACGGTTGTTCGCATAGAAGTCTTCGACTTCCTTGTCACTGATGCTGATCTTGCCGCTGTATTTATCCTGAAGCTTGCTGATGGCCAGATCTTTGCGCGCCTCTTCACGCAAAGTTTCCATGCTAATGTTCTGTTGTTTCAGGCTCTTCTCAAAATCCTCTGAAGTCATACCACTCTGGCTTTTCTGCTGATTGATAACACCATCGATCTCATCCTCGGTCGGCAAGAGCTTCTCTCGTTCAGCGCGCTGAAAAAGTACCTCTCGTTGAACGAGATTCTCGAGAATCTGCAAACGCGCCTGCGCCAATTCCAGTTGCGACAACTGGGCCTGTTTTCCGGCTGTTTGTTGGCTGATGGCCCGCTCGACCTCTTGCAGCATGATATTGCGACCGTTTACCGTCGCTGCCACCGTGCTGTTCTGGGCATCAGGCCCACCGCCACTACAAGCGACGAATAGTCCAACCACTGCCGCGACAAGAAAAACTCCTACTAGACTATTTGGATATTTGCGCACTGCGAATAGACTCCTTTGAAAAATCGACTGTCGATCAGTCCAACCAACTTGACCTTACGGAAAACTCTTTGTTATAAAATCCGTTTCCACTCGGCCCCGGATTCAAGACAATGAAGAACCGAGGGGACTACTTAGAAAGCCAAAGTACGTCGGAGGTTGCAAAAACAATGGCCAAACGTTGCGAAGTCTGCGGCAAAGGACCCCAGTTCGGAAATAATGTCTCACACGCGAATAATCGTACGCCGCGCAGATTCGATCCAAACCTACAGTCGATTCGCGTGCAGCAACCCCAGGGCGGCGCGCGGCGCATGAAGGTATGTACTTCCTGCATAAAAGCAGGAAAAGTCGCCAAGGCTGCTTAGCTGCACCACAACTACAAAGATCCAGGCCGGCAGGTTAACTTGCCGGCTTTTTATTTGCCGATCCACGCAATCGCATCGATCTCAACTCCGGCGCCGCGCGGCAGCGCCGCCACAGCGACTGTGGCCCTCGCCGGAGGATCATTAACAAAAAACTTTCCGTAAACCTCGTTCATGGCCGAGAATTCTCTCATGTCGGCCAGAAAAACCGTTGTTTTGACGACGTTAGCAAGGCTGGCTCCGGCAGCGTTCAGTACAGCATCGAGATTGTGCATCACCTGCTCGGTTTGTTCCGCCACACCGCCCGCGACAAACTCTCCCGTTCGTGGGTCGATTGGGATCTGACCTGATGCGTAAACGAAATCGCCTACCCTTATTGCTTGCGAGTAAGGGCCAATGGCTCGCGGAGCGTCACTGGTGTCAATTCTGCGCTTCACGGTATCAAATCGCCTGGATTAGGGTTACGAAAACAAAGGCGGGATTCTAACAGAAACTTTGAAGAAGGCCAAAAGAGACCAGATGTGCGCTTTGGGCGTTTGATCGATAGGGGCCCAATTAGACCAGAATCGGATCAGCGGCTGAAAACAACTAAGTAGATTCGCAGTTGAGAAGGTGCCTTACTCCCGTGTAGGTTTAATCGCGTGTCACTCGCCGTGAAGAAATTCAAGCGCGACTTGAATCTTGAACGCCTACAGTATAAGTAATCAAATTTGCCAAGCCTATGAATTCTGGGCCGGGTAAACCGCACGTTCAAGTTTATCCAAGTCGAATCCCCGGTGGCCGTGCGAGCCCAGCATGCCGCAGTGCAGATGGACTAAGCGACACCCTGCAGACGTTCGACATCGAGAACCCCCGGCACGCCCTTTATCGATCCGATCACCTTATCGAGGTGCTTAACATCAAACACCTCGACTGTGACCTCGATATGTCCTCTTTCGTCTGATGCGACTGACGCACGTGCATCACGAATACCCGTCTTCATGTCGGAGATCGCGCCGGTAATTCCGGCAATCATGCCCGTGCGGTTCTCAGTTATGGCCAGAAGTTTCACCGCGTATGCAGTCTTTTCGGGTCTTCCGGCCCACTCCACTTCGACAATGCGTTCGCGATTTACCATTAACTGGTTCACGTTCTTGCAACGTTTGGTATGTACGGCGACACCCTTGCCTCGCGTCACGTAGCCGATGATGTCTTCCCCATGCAAAGGATTACAACAGCGTGCTCGCGTTACCATCAAGTCATCAACTCCACGTACGACGATAGAATCATCACCGAGTCTGATTAGACGCTTGACCGCGCGAACTCCGCTTCGTAAACGGGATTCCTTCTGCTTGTCGAGTTGTTCAAACTGTTCCGGTCCGAGATACTTCGAAATAACGTTCCGCGGCACAAGCTTGCCGTAGCCAATCGCAGCGAGGAGATCATCGATACGACCATAACCGTATTCGCTTGCCACACGTTTCATTTCACCGTCGCTATCATTGAACAACTTCTTCGCTGAAAGTTGAAATCGTGCTGCTTCCTTCTCAAAAAGCTTACGCCCGATCTCAATCGATTCAGCACGTTGTTGCTCAGCTACCCAGTGTCGCACTCGATTCCGAGCACGAGACGTCGCAATGAAGTTCAACCAATCACGGGATGGGTGGGAGCTCGCCGTAGTTATAATTTCGACCACATCACCGTTCTGTATCTGCGTACGCAGAGGAACCATGCGGCCGTTAATGCGCGCACCCGTGCAGGTGTTACCCACCTCCGAGTGAATCATGTAAGCAAAATCAACCGGTGTAGCACCTCGCGGTAGTTGAATCACCTTCCCCATTGGAGTGAAGGCGTAAACGTCCTTCGGATACAAATCCAGCTTCAAGGAATCGAGAAAATCCTTGGAGTCCTTTACTTCCTGCGTCCACTCAACAAGAGAACGCAGTGCTTGCAATGCTTTGTCGTCATCACGGGCGCCACGCTTACCTTCTTTATACTTCCAGTGGGCAGCGACCCCCTCTTCTGCGATGTGGTGCATCTCTTCAGTGCGAATCTGTATTTCAAACGATTGGCCCGTCGCACCGATCACCGACGTGTGCAACGACTGATACAGATTGTCGCGCGGGGTTGCGATCCAATCTTTGATTCTTCCCGGCACAGGTTTCCAGGCGTTGTGCACCACACCCAAGGCGGCGTAACAATGGCGCACCTCATTTGGAGTGATAATGCGAGCAGCAACAAGATCGTAAACCTGGTCCAATTCGATTTTCTGCCGGCGCAACTTCTTCCAAATCGAATAGAGTCGTTTAACTCTGCCTTCGATCCGCACAAAAGGGACTTCCGCCTCGATCATTTTCTGCTCGACGCGTGCCGTAACGGCGCTTAGGAATGCCTCATTTTCGGGTCGTCGCTTTTCCAACTGTTCCGACAACTCACGGTAGTCTTCGGGGTAAAGATGGCGAAACGCCAAATCTTCCAATTCGCCGCGCAGCTTGCCCATTCCGAGTCGGTGGGCGATTGGCGCGAAGATATCCATTGTCTCCTGCGCGATGCGTTTCCGCTTTTCCGCCGACAGGTAGTGAAGCGTACGCATGTTGTGAAGCCTATCGGCAAGCTTCACAAGGACAACACGGACGTCGTCAATCATCGCCAACAGCATCTTGCGGACGTTTTCAGCCTGTTGCTCTTCGCGTGAGATGTTGCTGATTTGCGCAATCTTGGTTAGGCCGTCAACAAGATGTGTAATCTCCTCGCCGAAGTATTCCCTGATCGTCTCCAGGTCCACGAGTGTGTCTTCAACGACGTCATGTAGTAGTCCGGTCGCAACGGAAACCTCGTCCAACTTCATGTCGGCGAGAATGTTGGCAACTTCCAGAGGATGTACGAGATACGACTCACCTGAAGCGCGCTTTTGTCCCTTATGCTCGCGCGCAGAAAACAAATATGCGCGCCGCAGCAAGTCCAGATCTGCCTGGGAGTGGTTGTGAGCAACCTTCTCGACGATGTCTTCTATACGGATCATGCAATACGCTTGGAAAACTACTAAGAATTATAACAACAAAAAGGTGATGTCGGGACTCGACGTCCGACATCACCGTTGCAGTCGACTGCTTGTTGTGTGTTCCGGCTAACCCTTTGGCGAAGAATTAGACTTCTTCGCTTCCTCTTCTTTCTTCTTCTGGTTCGCTACGTTGAGCTCGGTGGTGCGTTTCAACGCCGCGTCATACTGCTTCTGATACTCGGCTTTCTGGTCAGTCTTGCCATCCATCTCAGCCAGCTTCGAGGCTTCCAGCAGCAGGTTTGTTTTGTAAGACCAGGCTGATTCATTGGTGGGATCGAGTTTGATTGCATTCTCGGCTTCAGAAAGGCCTTGCTTCACACACATCTGTGCAGTATCGAACTCTTTCTGCTCTTTTGGTTTCTTGTAAGAAACAGTGGCCTTGTTGTTGGTGGGATCTACAGTTGTCACCTTATTAGTAGGCAGTTCTGTAATCTTAAACGAGCAATCCCAATCTTTACTGGCAAGAACGATATAAGCCTCCGCTCGCTTCTCAGGTTCCGTCGAGTCGCTGACTGCACGCATCGTGATCCACTGGCGAAGTTTCTCATCTTCCTTTATGGCGCCCAACAGATAGGCGATTGCCTTATAGGCTTCGTCATCTTTCGGGTTCCTTTCGAGAATTCTCTGATACGCGTCGATGGCTTCACGTGCCTTCGCGACATTTTCCGGTGTTTGCACGCCTGGCCGATATTGAGCGTGAATAGTACGAGCGATGAACATCGGCGCGGTCTTGTTATCCGGATCCAGTTCGGCGGCCCTGCGAGAGTAGCCTTCAGCTTCCTGGAAGTGCCCATCGCGATACGCGCGCGCCGCCTCATTCAACTGGTTCTTGGCTCTGATGCGGTTGACGACGCCACAACCCGAATTAGTAACAACGAGAATAGCCAGGACCAACGCGATCCTGGTTTGAGAGAGTTTCATTTATCGGTGGCTCCATTCAAGAGATTGGCGAGACATAACTGAGCTACGTTCTGAGCGCTCGCCAGTCACTGCTATTGAGGCAAATCATCGACCTGCAACCCAACCGGGTTTGCACCGGCTCCCTTGATGGCGTCGATCACTTTCACGACATCACCGTATTTGAGTGCCCGGGGCGCCTTTACGAAAACGGTCTTCTCGATTCGTTCTTCTTCAGGTAAGTCTGTGCGCATTTCCATTCCAACCTTATACGCGCGCTGTTCTTTTCTCTGTTGGAAAGTCTGAGCGAGCTTTTGCGACAATGGACCAGTATCGTTGACCGAGCCCATGTTGTCCTGGTTTAACTTCAACTGCAGATCATTGGAAATGGATACAACCAACGTCAGCGGGTTTGGTTTCAGCTTGCTCAGATCTTCGTTTGGATCGCGCTGGGTCGGGATATCGGCCTTGAAGCGACTGGGCTTAAGCGGGGTAACCACCATGAAAATGATTAATAGTACGAGTAACACATCGATCAAGGGGGTAACGTTGATATACGGCTGGGCCGTAGTACTTCCCTTTGAACTACCCATAGCCATAGCTTTTCTCCTCTAGTTCAGGAAGCTGCCGGTGCTGCCGCACCTTTCTTTTTCTTATCTGCAACCAGTCCGATCTTGTCTACACCGAGTTTGCGCACTTCATTAATGACATTTACGACGTCGCCGTAACTGACACCCACACCGCTCTTGATGTAGACGATTCTCTGGTCCTCGTTCTTGATGTTTTTCAGCAGAGAGTCAACTTTGTCGGTCAACTCCTCGCGTGCTATCCGCTTCTTCCCCAGATAGTATTCACCATCGTTGGGAATGGAAATCACAATGGAAGATTCCTTGATGATATTGGGGTCCACGTCGGGATTATTCATGTTCTTCGGGAGGGCAACCGTGATGCCCTGCTGAAGAAAAGGCGTGACGACCATGAAAATGATCAGCAACACCAGCATGATGTCGACCATAGGGGTGACGTTAATTTCTGATTGGAGGCCTGCACCGCCTCCGGCTGCCATTCCCATAAAAACTCCTTCCGAATGCGCCTTGATAGTCATCAACGCTGCGACCGGAGGTCACAGCGTAGTTGCTCTCAGCATCGAAATCGCTACGGTTTCAACTGTTTGGTTCGGTTCTTGATGAAGTAGTCGACCAATTCTGATGCTGAGTTATCCATCTCGACCACGAATCCATCAACCTTGCCGGTGAAATAATTGAACAGCCACACGGCCGGAACCGCGACAAGCAATCCAAGAGCGGTCGTAAACAGCGCTTCTGAAATACCACCGGCGACAGCGGCGATACCAGCCGACTCCGCGTTCTTCATACCGCGGAAGGCGTTGATGATGCCGAACACTGTTCCGAAGAGACCCACGAACGGAGCAGTTGAACCAATGGTCGCCAGACCTGACAGACCGCGTTTGAATTCCGCCGTCTTAATGGCGATAGCGCGCTGAAGTGCTCGTTTTGAAGCTTCGATTTCGTCACCAGAGATATCGGAAGTCGCATCGTGTGCGCGAAACTCTTGCAATCCACTACTCACCACCATTGCAAGGTGCGACTTGCGGTGCTTATCGCTGATGTTAATGGCTTCCTCGATTCGATCGTTCTTCAAAGCCTGAGCGACTCTGGGAGCAAATTCCCTTGACTGCTTTTTAGCAGCGGAATAGGTCAAGTACCGCTCAACCATGATGGCGATCGAGTAGACCGACATGATCAGCAAAACGATAACAACGGCGATAGCTACGCCACCCATGTTCTTGACCATCTCGGTGATGGTGAATTGCGTGCCGGCGTTAGCTTCCGGACTGGCGGCGGCGGTTGCTTCCTGCAACATGAATAGCAGACCTAGCGCCTTCGTTCCGAGAAGACTGGTTAGAATAGTCACGGTGAACCCCTCCAAAGTTTATTTAGATTGATTACGGGCAGAAATGCCACTGGGGAGCAGCGCTGGATTAGACACCGACACCCCAAAGCATGTTCCCCCTCGGTTTATTGAGCTACGAAATTGTATGTAATTACGCCAGTAACCTTAACTGGCTGCCCCGAGAGCTTCGTGGGAGAAAACCTCGCGCCTCTGGCGGCAGCAACAGCTACGCCCTGAAGCAGGGGGTGACCAGAAACGGCATGCGCCGAGATCACACTTCCGTTTTCGTCGATAGTGACCTGCACCACAACGGTACCTGAAGCGTGTGCCGCTTTAGCGATCTGCGGGTATGCCGGTTTAGGTAAGCTCAATGCTTTACCATTTAACACGCCGCCCGAGATCGGGGCACGGGGAGGAGTCGGCTTCGGCGCCTCAGGCGGTGGCGGTTCGTCAGCAATCGCAACCTTCGCTGGCCCCATTACCACATTGCCGGAACCTGGCCCGGCGGGCATTGGTGCAGACGTGGAGCTGTTCTCAGTGCCGAGAACAGTAGTCACTCCTCGGCGAACCGGAGGTACATCACTGGCTTTAACAGAAATTTCCTTTGGCACGAGCTCGGTGCGCGTCACGTCGGCAATCAGTTCTTTACGCACGTCTACGTTTTGCTCGACCTTCACCGGCTTGGCTTCAGGTTGTTTTTCGGGTTCCTTCTGCTGTTGCGGTACGGGAACAGGAGCAACCAGCGTTGTGAGCTCGAGTTCCATCTCGCCCAGGTGGTTGTCGTACCAGTAAATACCGGCGACGAAGAACGCTACGCCCAACACCGCATAGACCAGTAAGGTCACGATAATGAATGAGCCTTTTCGCGAGATATCCTCTTTGTGCGAACTAGACTCAACTAGATTATCGAACATGTAAGTTTATCCTCCCAATTTCGGCGCCAAATGGATCAGGGGTTACGAAATTGTAAGTAGTATTGCCGCTCAAACGCCGACCTTAATTGCCCGTTTGAGTGTTGCCAAAGATTGAAGGGGAACAGCAGCTCCTGCGATATTGAGCACACCGAATTAGACTTGAAAAGCCGCTGTGCGAGAAAAAACTCGCCGGCCCGCCCAACAGACTGCCGCCGCGTCCAACCTTGTTTTTAACAGAACGCAGGGTCGACTTTGAGTATTTAATTGGCCAGCAACGGTCGCAGTCTATGCCCCAACGCGTTTCAAAGTCAAGCGACAAACAAATACGGTACTGCTCGATAGAGCACTACCACAAATACGATCCTTGATGCCAATTCACCTCAAGTGAGTCGCGCATCGACCTTACGCGCGACCCGCACCGCGTGACTGCTTTCGTGATCCCTGTGCCGCCGTTTGGCGACCCCCATTCTTCGGGTTGGCGGGCGCACTGGTTCGTTGTGGGCGGTTGTAGGTGAGAACTGCGGCCCGATTTGCAGCTTCTATTCTCTGTTCCCACCAAACCATGATGGGACTTGCAATGGCAACGGAAGAATAGGTTCCAAACGTGATTCCTATCAGCAGCGCCAGAGAAAATCCGCGCAACACTTCTCCGCCAAAAACAACCATTGCCAAAACTGAGAGGAACACCAGGCCCGATGTAATGACCGTGCGCGACAGAGTTTGATTGATCGAGTCGTTCGTTACCTTGTACAGCGAATCGCGCGGGTGGAGACGGCGGTTTTCACGGATTCGATCGAATACTACGATGGTGTCATTCACCGAAAAACCAACGAGTGTAAGCAGTGCGGCGATCACGGTCAGGCTCACTTCCCATTGGAATATAGAGAAGAACCCCAATGTAACAAGCACGTCGTGAAACACAGCGATGACGGCTGCGGCTCCGTAGGTCCATTCAAATCTGAATGCGATGTAAACGAGAATTCCGACCAGCGCCGCTAATGTGACTGCGATCGCTTTGTTGCGCAACTGGGCGCCGGCAACCGCACCGACTGCGTCCGTGCCTATAATCTTGTAGGCCGCATTCGCATCGGCGGATAAATCAAGCTCAGGCTTCGCTTCTGCCCCGAAGGTATTGAGCGCGTTTCGAACCTGAGCGCGACCAGCATCAACTTGCGCCTTGTTTTCCGCACCTCCCTGTTCCTCGAGAGGTAGTTTGATCAACACAGTGTCGGTTTTATCAGTGACGGGTTGCACAATCGCATCGCGGACACCCTGGTTTACCAGCCTGGATCGAAGCGCCTCGTCAGCGGGCCTTTCCTTGAATTTAACAGTTACGACAGTGCCGCCCTTAAAGTCCACCCCCAGGTTGAATGCTTGGCGGTGTGTCGCTTGTCGAAAGACCGCCGACGCAAGGCCGGCCAGCATGAGAAGGACCGACACTGTGATAAACCAACGGCGATTAGCTAACCAATCAACACGAACATCTTTAAAAACTTGCAGCATGATTTATTAAATACTGAGCGACTCAACTCTCTGCTTCCTACCCAGAAGCCATATAAAAATCGTCCGCGATACGTAGACTGCCGAGAAAAGATTCACCAACAACCCGATTACCAGCGTTACCGCAAAACCGCGGATCGGTCCTGTTCCGAACACGAAGAGAAACAGCGACGAAACGATCGTTGTAACGTGCGTGTCGATAATCGTGATGAAAGCTCGTCCGAATCCCTGCTCTACCGCAGAAGGAATTGTCTTACCTGTCCGAAGCTCTTCCCGTATACGTTCGAAGATCAACACGTTAGAGTCGACCGCCATACCAATAGTTAAGATTATTCCTGCGATTCCGGGCAAAGTCAGAGTGGCGCCAAAGATGATCAGACCCGCCAACATGAGGATCATGTTCAGAAGTAAAGCGACAACGGCGTTCACACCTGAACCGCGATAGTAAACAAGCATAAAGAGCACGACGAGTGCTAGACCAACAACCGAAGCCCTGACACCTGAACGGATCGAATCTGCTCCCAGGCTCGGTCCAACGGTGCGCTCTTCAATGTATTCAATTGGCGCGGGAAGTGCGCCGGAGCGGAGTGTCAAGGCCAAATCGTCTGCTGACTGTTTGGTAAATCGACCTTCGATTTGTCCTGAATCAAAGATTTGAGACTTGATGAAAGCAATCGACTTCACTTCGTCGTTGAGAACGACACCCATGTATTCGTTGATATGTGCCCCAGTCCATGCACCAAACTTGTCGGCTCCGTTCTTCTTGAGTGAAAAATTGATCTCGAAATCATCCGCACCACCACCTCGGCTTTGTACAGCGGAAGCATTGCGAAGCTCACTGCCATCGATGATTGCGGGTGATTCGACAGCGACCCATTTGGTCGGCTTGGGCTCATTCGGATTTTGCGATCCGGCGACCGTTGGCTCCATACGCTCCGAATATGGCAACACTTTACGATTTGCAGGGATGGCGCCATTGCCATTCAGTGAAGCAATGGCTTCTTCTTTTGTCGCGTAAGTTTGACTTGGCGCAGGATTGGGTGCGCTAACAATATGGACAAGTTCGAGACGCGACTCACCAGCAAGGAGGTTCTTAACACGCTCCGGATCCGTGACGCCTGGCATTTGCAAAAGGATCTGGTGCGAACTTTGCGAACCATGGGTTTGCAGCGTCGGTTCCGCGACACCCAACGCATTTATACGGCTTTCAATAATACGTAATGCCTGATTGGTAGCGTCGTCGGCAAGTGTTCGCTGAGCCGCACCGGTCAATGTCCATGTCAATTGTGTGCCCGAACTCGAAAACGCCCATCCGATGCGGTCGTTGAGTTCAACCTTCTTCTCAACAGCCGTCCTTATGTCATTTACCTTGGCTGGATCAGCGGCCGTAAGGATCACACGGTAATTCCCTGCCGACGCTTCTCCGCGCACATCCTTGACTTCGGATCCTGCATCCTTAGCTGCATTCTCTGCTGCAACTGCATTCTCCTCAGTTAAGCGGCGCAGGAACTCTTCCGTCTTGACGCGCATAACGAGGTGCGATCCGCCTTTTAGGTCGAGACCAAGACGAATGTTAGACGCGAGCGTCGCTTTGATGCCTGACCAGGAGAAGTCATGGAGCCTGGGACGGTGACGAGGACCTATGACTATATAAAGGCCACCCAACGTTACGATTGCGATAATTATGGCGCGCTGCAGGAGGTTCTTTTTCTTCATTACAAATAACTTTTATTTCTTCTCTTCACCCTCAATACCCGCAACCGCAGTGCGGGCGATCTCCAGGATTGATTTATCAGCACTGCGAATTATGAAACTTGCATCTCGCACCGTAGTGATTATCCCAATGACTCCGCCGGTCGTAACTACACGGTCGCCAATTTTTAGACTTGCAATGGTTTCCTGAAGTTGTCGCTGGCGCTTCTGTTGTGGGCGGATGAGCAAGATGTAGAACACGCCGATGATCAAAAGCATCGGCAGGAGCTGAAGGCCGAAGCCGCCCTGAAAAAGGAAGAGAAGAGTAACCATTATTTTCAAACTATTCTAACTCGTCGGGATCAATAGCGATCGTGCCGTTTGTTGTATGCGGTGCTGAGACATGCGTCATCGATGGCGAACACCTATTCGCCATCTGCCCTCAGCCTCTCGGTGAACTCACGCCGAAATTTCGGGAAATCGTCAGACCGGATAGATTGCCTTACGGCTCGCATAGTGTCAAGGAAGAAGGCCAAATTGTGGTGTGTAAGGAGAATACCGGCGAGCATCTCACCAGCGAGGTAAAGGTGCCGCAGATATGCGCGGGAATGCCTCCGGCAAACGGAGCACTTGCACGACTCGTCAAGAGGCCGCGTATCTGTCGTCCAACGCGAGTTTTTGATATTCAATTTTCCGGTCGATGTAAAAGACTGTCCATTCCGGCCATTCCGTGTCGGCAGAACGCAATCGAACATATCGACTCCTCGAGCAACAGCCTCGACAAGATCGGTTGGTGTACCAACACCCATCAGGTAACGCGGCCGATCAGCCGGCATTCCAGGTGCAATCGACTCAATGACGTCAAACATGAGACGCTTTTCTTCACCAACACTCAGGCCGCCAATTGCATAACCGTCAAAGCCAATCTCTATAGTTTGTTCAAGACTCGCACGTCGTAAGTCGAGGTGACCCGCACCTTGTATTATTCCAAACAGCGCTTGCGCGCCGCTGAGCCGGTCGGGAGCCGTTCGCCCCGTATCAGCATTCTCTGATTGCAGTTGATCGAAACTTATCCGCGATCGACGCGCCCAACGTGCGGTCAGTTCCATGCTGCTCGCAGCCTCTTCCCACACCGCTTCCCCAGGAGCACATTCGTCGAATGCCATCACGATATCGGAACCAAGCGCGGCCTGGACCGACATTGAAATTTCCGGTGAGAGGAATTGGAGACTGCCATCGATATGGGAACGAAACTGCACTCCCTCTTCTGACATTTTTCTTAAGTCGCCGAGACTCCAAACCTGAAATCCTCCTGAATCGGTTAACAGTGGGCGTTCCCAACCAATGAATCGATGCAGGCCACCACATGCTCGAACAGTTTCAAGGCCGGGTCGTAACCAGAGGTGATAAGTATTAGCGAGAATGATCTGCGTGTTGAGATCCGACTCCAACTGTTCGAAACGAATTCCTTTGATGCTGCCGGCAGTGCCGACCGGCATGAAAATCGGTGTTTCGATGATTCCTCGACGAGTCGTCAATGTTCCTGCACGCGCATTTTCAGACGTCGCGTTCACTTCAAACCGCAGCGCAGGGAGATCATTAGCCATGCGATCAACGCTCACGTTTTCGCTTCTTGTGTCGCTCAATCAGTCTCAGTGGCGTGGCAAAAAAATCAAACTCATCGCGCAATCGGTTCTGCAGGTGGCGCTCGTATGAAAAGTGCAACCCCGGTTTTCCACCCGCAGTAAACACCACAAAAGTCGGGGGTCGAATGCCCACTTGTGTCAAATACTGAACATGCAGACGCGACAACCCGCCTTTTGCCGGTGCTGGGGTGACGCCACCGCGCGGCTGAGCAATTGCTCGTTCGAAAAAAGCATTTAGTTGTGACGTGGGAATTCGCCTGTTACGGGCTTCGTCCGCCTTCAGAACCAGCGGAAGGATCTTCTCGACGCGCTGACCAGTCAATGCCGACATGGTGATGACAGGAGCCCACTCGAGAAATTTCATTTTCGACCGGAGCCTACGCTCAAATTCCAGTGCGGTATTCGTCTCCTTGTTTTCGATCGCATCCCATTTGTTAACCGCAATGAGGATCGAGCAGCCCGCGTCGAGTGCATAACCGGCGATAGTGGCGTCGAGTGCAGTGACCCCCTCAACCCCATCGATTATCACAATTGCTACATCGGCCCGCTCGAGACTTTTCTTCGCCATAATTACAGATAGCTTTTCTGCCATCTGGTCGGTCTTGCCCTTACGACGAATGCCTGCCGTATCAATCAGACGAAATCGATGTCCAGGCGCCTGTAAAACTGTATCGATCGCATCACGCGTCGTTCCCGCAACCGGAGATACGATGACTCTCTCCTCACCAAGCAGCCGGTTCAGCAAAGACGATTTACCGACATTGGGTCGACCTACAATTGCGAGGCTTACTTCCGCATGCTCTTGAACTTCCGCTGCTCCGTCTTCTTTCGGCACTGCTTTCACTACTTCGTCCAGCAAGTCGCCGATACCAATCCCCTGCTCAGAAGAAACTGGAATCACTTCAGTGAAACCGAATTGGTGAAACTCGCCGCTTTCCGTTTCCAATTGTGGCGCATCCACTTTATTGGCGACCACAAAGACTTTCTTCCCCGTTGTGCGCAACAGATGCGCCAGTTCTTCGTCGAGCTGCGTAATTCCTTTACGCGCATCGACGACCCACAACAACAGGTCAGAATCTTCAATCGCCACACCTGCCTGCTTCAGAATGTTGGCGGGTATTACCGCGTCATCGTCAGGGACTATGCCGCCGGTGTCGATCAAAGAGAAGCGAAAACCGGCCCATTCAACTTCGCCATAGATGCGGTCGCGCGTTATTCCGGGTTCATCGCCGACGATGGCGCGTCGCTCACCGATCAAGCGATTGAAAAGCGTAGACTTACCGACGTTTGGTCTGCCAACAATCGCGACGAGCGGCATTGAATTGACGGATTGATTCGAACTAGTCTCCATATCTTTGTAGAGGCGTGATAACGGTAGCAAATCTGCGTTGATTACAACACTGGCGCCCTCAACCGGATGACTGCTCAATCAACACGCAAGGCTCTCAGCTCTAAAACCTCAAGTCAGGAGTAACACCGCTCAACCATCCAGCAATTCAGCAGCGCTACCTCACGACGTTGTGATAAAAGCAATTTTTAAGCAATGCACTGCTGATCGAAGTACTGCCGCTCCTGACCAAATTGAATATAATCCGTGGGAGAATCAAACGACTGTGTGAGGCAGCGGGGCGAGTAACCACACTCTTTCAACCTAGCGCCCTCTCCACTAACCAAATATTGACGAGACAAGTTTTCGCGAGTATAACCCGCTCTGTCCTTACATTTTTCCCATTTATTTAACATCTTCCGTTGGAGGAATTCATGAAGCGTAGAAAGTTTCTCGAGGCTTCCGCCGCAGGTTGTGCTCTCGCAATCGTGACACCTCGCCGTGTGCTAGCTACAGAAATAGGAACGCCAACACCGGCGTTTGACCTTGACGAACTAACCATCTCCGAGTTGCAGCAAGGACTGCAATCCGGAAAATACAATTCGCGGTCACTTGTGGAGAAGTACGTCGACCGCATCAACGATGTCGACAAAAAGGGACCACAAATAAACTCCGTGATTGAGATCAATCCCGACGCAGAATCGATCGCCACCGCACTCGATCGCGAAAGAAAAGAAAAAGGCGCACGAGGTCCACTTCACGGAATTCCCATATTAATTAAAGACAACATCGACACCGCTGATCGAATGATGACTACTGCCGGGTCACTCGCTCTCCTCGGTTCAAAACCCTCGCAGGACGCGTTTGTCGCCAAAAAATTGCGCGATGCAGGGGGGATAATTCTCGGTAAGACCAATCTGAGCGAATGGGCCAACTTCCGCTCAAACCACTCGTCAAGCGGCTGGAGTGGACGAGGTGGTCAAACTCGTAATCCGTATGTTCTCGACCGCAATCCGTGTGGTTCAAGCTCTGGATCCGGCGCCGCAACATCAGCCAACCTTTGTGCTGTCGCTATCGGAACAGAAACCGATGGATCCGTAGTATGTCCATCGTCGGCAAACTCGCTCGTTGGCATTAAACCCACAGTTGGGCTAGTCGGGCGCTCGGGAATTATCCCGATCGCACATAGCCAGGATACGGCGGGACCGATGGCTCGCACCGTTACTGATGCTGCGGTTCTTCTTGGCGCGATCACCGGCGACGATCCGCGAGACGCTGCCACAAATGCTAGTCGTGGCAAGTCGTTCGCAGATTACACGCAGTTTCTAGACAAAGCGGGACTCAAAGGCGTGCGGCTCGGAATCGCACGCAAGCATTTCGGCTTTAACGATCGCGTTGACAAGTTGATGAACGATCTGATCGTTGAGATGAAAAAAATGGGCGCAATCATCGTCGACCCTGCGGATATCGCGACGTCAGGCAAGTTCGATGATTCGGAGCTCGAGGTCCTCCTGTTCGAATTCAAAGCAGACCTAAATAAATATTTAGCCTCGCTTGGTCCGCAAGCACCGGTTCATTCGTTGAAGGAGATAATTGACTTCAACCAACGGAATCGCTCGAGCGAGATGCCTTACTTTGGTCAGGACTTGTTCGTAAAGGCAGAAGCGAAAGGACCACTGACGAGTCCAAAATATGTGCAGGCCTTAAATAAGAATCACCTGTTGACTCGTGCTCAGGGGATCGATTTGGTAATGAGAACTAATCGGCTCGATGCACTGGTGGCGCCGACTGGTGGTCCAGCCTGGCCCACAGATTGGATTAACGGCGACCATTTTACGGGCGGTTACTCTTCTGCATCCGCCGTCGCGGGATATCCGCATATTACTGTTCCTGCCGGGTACGTATTTGGTCTTCCCGTTGGCATCTCATTTTTTGGCGGGGCATACAGTGAACCGAAGTTAATCAAGATCGCCTATTCGTTTGAACAGGCAATCAACGCACGCCGCCCGCCGAAATTTTTGGCAACTGCAAACCTCAGCGGCTGATCAAAAAGGGAGAGAGACATGGCGCAGACAGCAAATCAACCAAAGCGGAAATCGATTTACAGTGTTCATCCCGGCGTGTTGGTGACAGAAAAGTGGTTGGCTGAGTTGAAGGACAAGACAGGCCGCTCACTTGAGGAGTGGCTGAAACAGATCAAGCAGGCTGGCCCGAAAGGAGAGGTCGAGCGACGCGCATGGCTGAAGAAAGAATACGGTGTCGGGACGAATACGGCATGGTGGTTGGCAGAACGCGCCGAAGGCAAAGGATCAGAAGCAGGTGATCCGGACGCTTACCTAAAAAGCGCGGAACAATATGTGGAGGCTATGTTTTCGGAGCCAAAAGCCGCAATGCGTCCTATTTACGATTGGCTGTTGAAGTTAGGACTGAGCGTAGGCAAAGAGGCAAAAGCATGTCCGTGCCAGACGATTGTACCCCTTTATCGCAATCACGTGTTTGCGCAGATCAAACCAACCACAAAGACGCGCATTGATATGGGGTTCGCTCTCGGTGATATGAAGCCAAAAGGGCGATTGATCGATACAGGCGGTTTTGCAAAGAAGGACAGAATAACTCATCGCATTCCGATTACGTCCCTGGACGAGATCGACGACGAGGTCAAGCACTGGTTGCGAGTCGCATACGATCTCGATGAAAAAGTTTAGCAAAAGAGAGGCGACTATTATGAGTGCAGCAATAGCAAAACCTCGCATGAGTGACGATGCAGTAAAGGCAAAGACAGGCAAGACCTGGAACAACTGGTTTTCGCTGCTCGACAAAGCGGGAGCGAAAAAAATGTCACATCAGGAGATTGTAAAGTTGTTGAGTGATAAGTTTGATGTTGGCCCATGGTGGCAACAGATGATCACTGTGAACTACGAGCAATGGAGCGGGAAACGACAAGCACACGAGCGACCTGAAGGATTTCAGATCAGTGTGAGTCGCTCGATCAATGTGCCAGTTGGGAACCTTTACAAATCGTTTGCGAATCCATCAACTCGAACCAGGTGGTTGAGTGAGAATGGCCTCGCTGTTCGCACCGCTAGGCCGAATGAATCGATGCGCGTTACGTGGGCTGATGGAGAGACGAGTCTTGAAATCAACTTCTACTCAAAAGGCGAGGGTAAGAGTCAGGTTGTCGTGCAACACAGTAAGCTGCCAAACGCCTCACGCGCGGCAAAGATGAAAACTTACTGGGCGAACGCACTCGACCGTCTGCGGGAGCAACTCGAAGAACTAAATGCAGGCTCGATTCCTTAAACTTTACAATGATGGAAGCCGAGAATCGCATTTCGCCGACTTGGAACTGCAACTGTTGCCTACCGAGTTCGCGCCGCAGACATCTCGTTTGTACCTTTCAGAGCAACTCGGCAGTGGGAACTGTTTTTTCTTTGGGGCTCCCGCAGGATGGATTGCGGATTGGCACGGCTCGTCAGGTCGACATCTGTTCGTCGTATTGACGGGTATGTGGGAAGTGAAAGCAAGCGATGGTGAGAGTCGGACGTTTGCGACGGGCGATGTGTTACTGGTCGAGGATACGGTTGGCAAGGGCCACGCCTCACGAGTATATGGCGACAATGGTTCCGTTGCAATGCTCGTGGATTTAGCGTGAAGCTCCAGAGCTTGCACCGATTACATGGATCACTGAGACAAGTTTAATCCGTCAACCTGCTTTTTGTGATTGCCGGGTCTTTGTAAATCGTATGCACTTGATCGCAAGTCTGTTTAATCGATGTAGTCTGTGCGACCTGTAGACCTGCTTTTCGTTATGACGTCCTCACAAGCGTCTTATCATCTGGAACTCGGGAAATTTGGCGAGGCTTGGGCCACGGCATATCTTGAACAGATCGGGTACCGACTAGTTGCCGCCAATTTCACCATACCTGTTGGTCGCAACTTACGCGGTGCCGTTATTAATGCGGAGATTGATCTTGTTGGTTATGAAGGCGACACACTTTGCTTCATTGAGATCAAGACGAGAACATCTGCCTGGTTTGCACCACCACAGGCAAGTGTCCATAAGCGCAAGCAGCGCCAGATCAGTCGCGCCGCACACGCGTACCGACAGATGTTTGGCGTGGAAAACGAAAGTTTCCGGTACGATGTTGTTTCGGTGGTCTTGCCGGAGATCGGTCGCGTGCCTCAGATAGATCTACTGCGCAACTTCTGGAGCGACGAGCGTCCGCGCCGTAATGTACGTTGCGAGCGGTTCTATGAGACGTTTGCCGATTTGCCGCTCTTTATTAAACAAAAGCCGCTGCGAGAGCCTTTGGGAACGGACAGCTTTGCCCCGTCTCGGTCACAGATGCCACGGCTCTTCAAGGCATTACATAATGTTTCGGCTCCGCCGGTCTCCCTTCGGGAATGCCTCCTGTTTTCCGCGCATTGCATCACATCATTGCGGCTTCGGTGCTCCCGCACACGCCGAAAGGGTCTACTTGACAAGCTTTAGGCAATCATTAGAATCAATCCGCCCGATGCGGGAGTAACTCAGTGGTAGAGTGCGACCTTGCCAAGGTCGAAGTCGCGAGTTCAAATCTCGTCTCCCGCTCCAAGATCTTTAGGATGAAGGCGGAAGGATGAAGGATGAAAGCTTTGGGCTTTCGTGAGCCATGTTTCTTCATCCTTCCGCCTATACGTTTAACGATAAATACGAAGCTGCAGATCAACATAAGACCCTTACGTTTCTTTTGTCCTGCCGTTTCATCCTAGTTCCTCCTCGGGGCGGCGTAGCCAAGTGGTAAGGCAGAGGTCTGCAAAACCTTTATTCATCGGTTCGATTCCGATCGCCGCCTCCAATAACCTCAATAACTTACGGGCGTCAGATTAGCTAACGGCTTGGCTTTGTATCACTGGAGTATCACTCTCTTGCACGGACTCGCTATTGTAGAGCAGTTTTTCAAGCCGCGCGGTGGCTCCCTGTTGGAGTGTCGGCAGGACGTGAGAATAGGTGTCCAGAGTCAAGACAATAGTTGAATGTCCGAGCCGTTCGCTGACCACCTTCGGGTTTTCCTCTGCTATCAGAAGGAGCGTCGCGCAACTGTGGCGTAGATCATAAAGTCGAATACGCGGCAGCTTTGCAGCATCGAGTATCGGGCGAAAATACCGATAAGTGATATTTGGAATTGATAGGGGCGTTCCCTGGATGCCGCAAAAGACCAGATCGAATGAGGCCCAATCCTCGCCGAGTTTGATTCTTTGGACCGCTTGCTTGCGCTTGTGAGCAATCAGTTTTTGCACGAGCTGGTTAGACAAGAAAACGCTGCGCTGGCTGCGAGCGGTCTTGGGTTCCTCAAAAGTTACACTCTTCTTATGGCGCACGAGCGCCCGTTGAACCTGCGCTGTACAACGCTTGAAATCAACATCCGACCATCGTATTGCCAGGTATTCTTCGGGGCGCATTCCCGTGAGCAAAGCGAATTCGAATATCAGACCATTTGGCATAATCTCAGCAGCCTTAAGGAAACTTAACGCCTCATCAGCAGACAAAACGCGCCGGTCCTTGTGAGGTACTTTGGGCAGTTCCACGAAATCAGATGGATTGCGGGACAGTAAACCCCACTTCACAGCTTGCTTCAGAGCATTGTGAAGCGCGGCATGCGTGTGGCGGACAACTCTCGCGCTTAACTTTTCGATCAGCATTTCGCTGTAGGCACCTTGAATATCCAGCGGCTGGATTTTGTCCAAGCGCATATGACCAAGGCGCGGATGGATGTAACGGTCTAGCAGCGACGCGTACCCATCAGCGGTGCGCGCCGACACGCGAGGCCGTGCAGCATCGCGCAGCCAACGCTTCAGATACTCGCTCAGCGACATCGCTGCCGGTTCGACGAAGACGCCTAGATCCATTTCCCGCTTTGCTGCGGTCAGATAGCGCTGAGCGTCACGCTTTGTTCCATGAACAGTCTTGTGATGAAACTTCTGCTTGCCGTTCAGATCACGGCCTAGAAAGATGCGAACCAGCCAAGTCCGGTCGCCTCGTTTGTATAATTGTCCTGCCCGCTGAACACTTGGCTGGTTGCTCATCCTGTCTTGCGCAATTTACTGACATGCTTCGAATCGCGCGCGGATCGGAATCGTTGAAGATAACATTGGCGCCAGAGTTTCAATTCCGTCATGAGCACGTCGATTACGAGCAACTCGAACGGCTAGCCGATGAGACGATGGAGGCCTCTGAGCGGGAGATACTTGAAGTCCATCTCAAGGTCTGCGCGACTTGCCTGGGAGATATTCACAGATTCCTCGCCTTTCGCGAACAGCTTGAAAAAGAGATCAAACCCTCTGTTACAGTTGTGCCCAAATCAACCCGTCGAGCTTGCCTTGGTTCTCTTGGTGGAGTGGTCTGGCATGGAAACCTGCTTACACCGCAGCAGTCCTACTCGTTGGAATCGCGCTAGTGATCGGAATGGTGCTGATTCTTAAAAGGCGAGTTGGCAATCTCGAAGCCAAGCACTTAAGGTAATTTGACGGCATCCGGCTTAAGAGCCGGCCATTGAGTTGTGCGGTGCCGATCCGTACAAGTTTGCCGAGCTTCGCGAGTTGGGCCTTATCAATGAGCAAATCAATTGGAAGCAACGCTTCTTTGTTCCGAGCGATGAGACTAGTGGGATCGAAATTCTCCGATCGTTATTTGAAAGCTATCCGGTAATCCTAACCGAGGATGAGGCAAGCGACGGCGAAGCAAGTGCAATCGAGATAGCGCCACAAGCCGAAATCAGAGCGACGGAAATCGTTGACCTCGACCAATGGATCGTTGCCGTTGACAAAGCGAATCCAGAGGATCAAAGACTGATGAAATTGACCGACAAGTTGATGCAGCAGAACCGGGAGCCGCAACGGAAGAAGAACCACCCTTTACGCTGACACAAGAAGCCGCAGTTTCATGGAATCAGTTCAGGCAAAGCGAGCAAACGCAATTAACTTTCAGCTTCGGTTGAGAGATAAGACACCACCCGTCATAAAAACGACAAACCCGACAGGTTCCTGTCGGGTTTGTCGGCTTCAGTGCCCTCCCGCCGAATCACCTTTCAGGTGAAGGCGCGAAGGTCGCCACTTCATGTAATAGGGATCGGGATTCGTATTGGCGAGCGACTTTCCTAGTCGATAAATCTTGCTGTTCTCTTGGAGGAATAAGCCGCCCCGGAGCGGACTTAGACCACGCGCTGTGGTCTAATACGTAGTTCGGCGGCTGAAACCTAGTAAGGTCTAAGAGTCTGGAGTAACGCTATGAAAAGAGTCCTTGTCGCAACGATTTTCTGTCTCTACGGTGGAACAGCGCTCGCTCAGTTGCTAACCACCGAAGCGCTAGGTAACCGGGTGGACGCGATTGCGAAACAGATGCTCTCGCGTCACACAGCGGGAGTATCGGTCGCTGTGGCGCGAGATGGTCGTGTTATCCTCGCGCGCGGCTACGGAATGGCTAACGTTGAGCACTCGGTTGCGGTGACGCCAGACACGGTCTTCCACATCGCCTCGATCTCCAAGAACATCTTAGCGGCGGTAGTTCTGCAACTGGTTGACGAAGGCAAGCTGCGGCTCGACGACGACGTAACGAAGTATGTGCCAGAGGCACCGACGCTCGGACATCATGTCACTGTGCGACAACTACTCAATCATACTTCAGGCATCTACAGCTTCACCTCGCTGCCCGACGCAGCCAACAACGAGCGATTCGAACTAACGCACGAGCAGGTGCTCGGGCTGATCAAAGACAAGCCATTCGAGTTCGAACCGGGTACTCGTTGGCGCTACGACAACTCCGCCTTCTACCTCGCGGGCATGGTCGTGGAGCGGGTGACGAAGCAAGAGTACGGCGCATACGTGCGCGAGCACGTCTTCAGGCCGTTGGGGATGAGTTCGGCTTCACTATGCGATGCGCGCATGGTGGTGCCGCATCTGGCGTCGGGATATGAGGTAGATGGCGGCGCGCTGGTCAACGCAGCATTTATGACCTGGAAGCTACCTTTCGCCGGCGGGGCTGTCTGCGCTACCGCCACCGATCTCGCGAAGTGGCAGGCGGCGCTGGATTCGGGACGCGTTCTCACTCCGTCGTCGCTGGCGCTCATGCGTACACCCACCACGCTGGCCGACGGGACGAAGATAGACTATGGATTCGGCACGCGACTGGGATCGCAGGATGGGCATCGGGTGCTCGGGCATACGGGAGGTGGGGGCGGGTTCCGCCCACTCTTGGAGTCGTTTCCGGATGATCATCTGACCATTGTGATACTGATGAATATGGGAGATGCTGCATCGCCTTCGCCTGTGGCGGTAGCTCCAGAGATTGCACGGGCCGCGCTTGGACTGAAGAAGAATGCGCTGCTCGATCTGGCCGTGCCCGGCGCAGAACTCGCAGCGCTTAGCGGAAAGTACGATTCTGACGAAGGCCCCGTGGAGATTTTCGCCCGCGATGGAAAGCTGCATTATCGAATTCCTGGCAGCCAGATTGAAGGCGTGGTGCGAAGACAAGCAGAGCACGTTTATGCGATCGACGACAACACAGAGGCTCGCTTTCTGATCAGGGGCGGCGGTCGAGCCGAGTGGTCTATGGTGTACATT
>JBHEMC010000061.1:0-26443 GCA_046262775.1 Pyrinomonadaceae bacterium
AAGCATCACACCGAAGCTGAGCTTGTTCTGTGGGCATGGAATCCGGGAATAAGGCCTGACGGTACAACGCGAACACTGCCTCCGATCTCGCATGCGGAATTTGTCGCTGCAACTCGCACGTGGGTTGAAGCCGGCACGCCGTGTCCACGAGGGAGATAAATGCAATGGCAACTTACAAGCTGAACGTCAACGGTTTGCAAAAGACGGTCAATGTTGATCCTTCGACGCCCCTTCTCTGGGTCTTGCGCGAAGAGCTGAAATTGACGGGTACGAAATACGGCTGCGGCATTAGTGCTTGTGGTGCTTGTACCGTCCACGTCTCCGGTGTCGCGACGCGCTCCTGCGTGGTGCCGGTATCGCTAATCGGTGGACCAATCGTCACAATCGAAGGAATTGGCGAAGATCCTCTTGGTCGCGTAGTACAGGATGCCTGGGTCGAAAAAGATGTCGTGCAATGCGGTTATTGCCAGAGCGGCCAGATAATGAGCGCTGTCGCACTTTTGAAGGCGATGCCAAAACCAACGGAAACAAACATCGAGGAGTCGATGGGCGGAAATCTTTGCCGTTGTGCGACCTACGTGCGCATTCGTGAAGCCATTATGAGTGCTTCGCAACAAGTGAAGTCAGGAGGCGATAATGCGAGCACTTCTTGACCCTGAAGCAGGCTTAACACTAAATCGTCGAAGTTTTATTTGTTTGACGACGGCCGCGACCGGCGGATTGCTAATTTCGCTTTATCTCAATAAGCCGACTGCGGCACAGCAACCACCTTCACCGAAAGTTTATCCGCCAGACGCGTTCGTGCATGTAAGAAATGATGGCAAGATCGTGATCACCGTTAATCGTCTGGAGTTTGGTCAGGGTGTACAGACTTCGTTGCCGATGATTCTTGCTGACGAGATGGATGCAGATTGGTCGCAGGTGGTCGCGGAGCTCGCACCAGCTGCGGACGTTTACAAGGACCCGCTTTTCGGAATTCAGATGGTTGGTGGTTCAGGTTCTATCGCCCACTCGTTTCAGCAATACCGCGAGTTGGGCGCAAAGACTCGAACAATGTTAGTAGCCGCTGCCGCAGATCGCTGGAAGGTTACGCCGGATGAATGCCGCACGGAAAACAGCGTCGTCTACGGCCCAGCTAATCGTTCGGTCCGGTATGCCGAGATCGCGGATGCTGCTGCACGCAAATCCGTTCCGCAAGAGGTCGTCCTTAAGAAAGCTTCCGAGTTTCGCATTATCGGGAAGAGAACCCCGCGTCTCGACAGTCAGGCGAAATGTAATGGTTCGCAAAAGTTTGGATTGGACCTGGATCTTCCCGGAATGAAGATTGCGCTCGTCGCTCACCCTCCGGTTTTCGGTGGACGTGTTCAAACGATAGATGATCGCGATGCTCGTAGCCTCGACGGTGTTAGGGACGTTTTCGAGATACCGCTCGCCAAAGGCAGTGGCGTGGCAGTTGTCGCCGATCGATTCTGGACTGCAAAGCAGGCACGCGAGCGCTTGAAGATCGATTGGGACTTGTCTGGTATTGAACATGCGGACACCGTCCAATTGTTTGCTCGATACAAACAAATGGCGGCAACGGCGGGAAACGTCGCGGTCAGCCGCGGTGACGTTAATGCAGTGGATCGCATTCCGACCGCGAGCCGCATCATTGCTGAGTATGAATTCCCTTACCTGGCGCATACACCAATGGAACCGCTGAACGCTACGGTCAGATTTGACGGCGACAAGGCCGAAGCGTGGGTGCCTTCTCAATTCCAAACCATGGACCAGATGGCAATCGCCGAGGTGCTCGCGATAAAGCCCGAACAAGTTATGTTCCATACTGAGTTTGCGGGTGGCGGTTTTGGTCGACGGGCTGTGATCGATTCGCATGTTCCGCGAGAAGCTGCGGTCATCGCCAAACGTTTCCGCGGCATTCCAATCAAACTTATCTGGACTCGAGAAGACGATGTTTGTGGAGGCTACTATCGTCCGATGAATGTGCACCGGGTCGAAATAGGCATTGGGCAGGACGGCATGCCGGCCGCCTGGCGCCACGTCGTCGTAGGCCAATCGCTAGTCGCCGGTACACCTTTCGCCGCTATGATGATTAAGAATGGTGTAGATGAGACTACAGTCGAAGGTACGAAAGACACCAGTTATGACATCATAAATTTTCACCTTACCGCGCATAATCCAACTGTAAATGTACCCGTATTGTGGTGGCGTTCAGTCGGGCATACGCACAATGCCTTCGTCATGGAGACGTTGATTGATGAACTCGCGACTCGAGTTCACGTCGATCCGATTGCGTATCGTCGAAAGCTCCTCAAGCCCGACGCGAAAAAGCTTCGCTCGGTGCCGGATCTGTTGGATGAGAAGTGTGGCTGGCGGCGAACTTTACCAAAGGGTCGAGCAACGGGTATCGCGTGCCACGAATCATTTGATACTGCCGTAGCATGTGCGGTTGAAGTTTCGATTGAAAACAAACGCCCCAGAATTCATCGCGCTACAGTGGCGGTCAATTGTGGGCTGGCCGTCAATCCGCTAACTATTGAGAACCAGTTTCAAGGCGGTCTCGGTTTCGGTATTACCCAATTGATGGCCCATGGTGCGATTACGTTAAAGGATGGGCGCGTTGAGCAGAGGAACTTTGACGGCTACACGCCACCTTACATTGTCGATGTGCCTATGAGGATCGATGTTCATGTCGTTCCCAGCACTGAGGCTCCGACCGGCTGTGGTGAGCCGCCCGTTCCAGTGATTTCTCCAGCGGTAGTTAACGCGCTTTCGAAGCTGACCGGCAAACGTTACAGGACACTTCCGTTAGTCGCTGTGTAGCGCGTGTTATTTCGTCCTTCCTTAATGCCGCCCGCAGGTTTCACGATCTGTTGGTTCGCGATGCCGTTGTTCGAGACTTATCCTGGTGTTGAATTGATCGATCGATCGACAAAAATTTAATGGCTCACAGCATGGTCCGCTGGAATGCCACGCAATGATTTCCTAACCGATTCCAACTTCAACTGCACTCAGCGCAAGAGTATGCAGTAAGTTTCTGCATAGGCTCCCCACACTCACCTAGAGCCTGCGAACGAGGTAAAAACGTGAAAGCATCAAACATTGCCAATAAGTTATAAGTCGGAGTTTAGTCGCATTTCTGACGCAGTAAAACTCAGACGTTTGCCGCTTTTAGACTTCTCCGAACATTGCTGGCAGCCCAAACATTTGTCTCGTTCTAGCAGCGAGTTCAAACCCTGTGAAGCCATCATCGCGCTGCAGCGCATGCGAGAAAGAGATCGGATCCAAGTTGAACCATTATGCATCCTCGATGCCGCACATTCATGGTGTTTCACGGGATTAACCTGTTGGTTTTAAACCTTCATCTGAGTCTCAAGTTTTCCTCAAGGTTTTCTCAACCCTGACCCATTACCGTGTATGCGTTCCAAACTGGAGCGCAAATACCGTTAATTACTGGATCACGCTGGATGGCTTTATAGCGAACCGCCGATATCCCTTTCCGACGTGCAGTCGAACTCCCTCCACTGAAAAGAGAGGACACAAGAATGAACCGAAAAATTACAGGCAACCGTAGACTTCAAAGACAATGGATACTCGCTGTCACTTTTTGTTTCGTCATTGCGGTTTGCGTGATACCTCTCTTTCCCGCTCGTGCACAAAACCCTTCATCTGGAACGGTTGGCCCAGCCCCAGGGGGTACCTCGGCGGCATGGGATCAAACTGTGATAACGCCTGGTGGCGGGGTAAACACCGAGGCTGCGTGCGTCGATGGTGTCAACTGTGAAGTTTTTACGCTGAGTGTTGCCGGTACTACGTCGAGTTGGGCTGGACAAAAAGTGCGCGTCCAGTTGAACTGGCAGAGTAGCGGGAACGAATACGACATCTGGGTTCACAAAGGCGCATCAGTGTCTGATCCTGTCTTGACGTCAGCGATGGCCGGCCCTGGTCTGACTTCCCAAACCGCTTACATCGACCCCGCAACAGACGGAACTGGCACGTTTACAATCCATGTTGTTCCCGATACGACGCCAGTTGTCACCGATCATTATCACGGGACAGCAACGGCGGTGGCGCTGACGCCAGCACCACCTCCACCTGCACCTGAGGATCCAGGTGCAAAGATCGGCTATGAAAATTTTGCAGCGCCGGGCGTTCTCGTTCCCGTCACTACGACCGAAGCTGGACAGCAAGTGCACTCCGTTGAATACATGGGTCGCAATGCCGGCGAACCCTCAGTTGGCAGCAACTGGGCTACTGGCGTTGCGAACTACCAGTCTGGCCTGCAAACGCTGTTCGTCACATTCGATGACAGTTGCTCATCAACAGGGCAATCTGCTGCGTGGGTCAATCGCGCTGCACCATCATCTGTCGCAATCGACTCTGATCCGATCGGTTTCACTGACCGTGGGTTCACAGATCTTCTCGGTTTTCACAGTCGTGTGTTTGCTGCCGAGTTGACGCTACTCAGTCCCAATACTGTAAAGATCTCGCACTCGGACGACGATGGCGTAACCTGGATAGGCCCGGATCAGCCCGGGGGCGTCACATCCGCCATTGACCATGAAACAATTGGCGCAGGACCCTACCGGAATGCGCCCAACGAACTCCCGCCTGTAGTCGGCACTCCACTGACAACTTATCCAAATGCCGTCTATTATTGTTCACAGGATTTGGCTGCCGCTTTTTGTGCGCGAAGTGACACTGGCGGTTCAACGTATGGTCCATCCGTTCCACTTTACAATGTGACGGCGTGTGGTGGTTTGCACGGTCATGTGAAAGTAAGCCCGGAGACAACAGAAACGCTTGCGAATGGCTCTGCAGGAATTGTGTATGTGCCGAACAGGGATTGCGGCGGTGTGCAGTCACTGGTCGTCTCAAAGGACAACGGACTCACCTGGGCCATCCATCCGGTACAGAATGGCGCCAGCGTTGCCGTTCCCGGGACGATTGGAACTGGCGACGATCCAGCAGTTGGTGTCGACAATGGTGGTCGCGTGTATTTTTCTTTCTCCAACGGCGGCACGGCAGCATCCGTTGCCACGTCTGAAGACTCCGGCCTGACTTGGAACAACATCTTCGACGTCGGCGCGGTTTACGGCATAAACAATGCCACGTTTCCGGCGGCGGTTGCCGGTACTGATGGTCGTGCGGCTGTCGCCTACTACGGTTCGCCTTCCGGAACCGGTGACTCCAATACAGATAAATTCACTGGAGTTTGGCACCTTTACATCGCCCACACGTTCGATGGCGGAATGCACTGGACTACAACAGATGCGACGCCAAATGCTCCGATGCAGCGAGGCGGTATTTTGCGGGGCGGTGGAGCTGATATCGTTCGCAATCTGCTCGACTTCTTCGACATCACTATAGATCGAGATGGTCGCGTTTTGGTCGGCTACGTTAACGGGTGTGAAGGTGGAAATTGCGCGCAGGCCGCGCCAACTGCGACGGGAAATGCATACACGGTCACTGCAACCATTGCCCGTCAGTCAAGTGGCCGACGTCTGGTGGCAAGCAAGGATCCAGTTAATTCAACATCGAGACCAGGTATGCCTTCCGTCACGCAACGTCGAGTCGGACAGGTGGTCCATCTCGGTTGGTCTGAAGCTGACACAGGCAACTCAACTATTACGGGGTACAAGATATTGAGAGGGACCGCGAGCGGCGATGAAACCCTTCTTACCACAGTTACAGGCACTCAGACAGGTGGAAGCTACGATGATATAACTGGGACGGATACCACAAAAACGTATTACTACAAAGTGCTTGCATTGAATGCCGCCGGCACGTCGTGTGGTAACAACGAAATCGCCGCTCAATATGTCGGCGACACTTGCGACGGCATCATTATTCATAGAAACGATCCCACTCATCCGGAAGCCAGCGCCGGAACGGCAACACCAGCATCGCTGTTGATTGATTACGTCGCCGTCGGGGAACCTCCATCCAGCCCCGGGAATTTCATGTTCAAAATGAAAGTCAACAGTCTTGCTGTCGTACCTCCAAACAGCAGATGGAGGATTACGTGGAACTCAGCCTCTTCGCCAGGCCAGCAATACTACGTCGGAATGACTACCGGCCCGAGTGGACCACCGACATTCGAGTACGGCACCCTGGCCGATGCCGGTGTGCCTGCGGTTTTTGTTATCCAGGAGACCAAAATTGCGGCCGCTCTGACCGGAAGCAATTACAACGCTGATGGAACGATTACGATTTTCGCGCCGAAGTCTGCCTTTGGTAATCCACAGCCAGGTGATTTGCTTGGAGCGGTCGGCGGCAGGACAATCACCGCCGACACCTCTGATTGCTCAACCGATCTTCCGCCATGTACTCCTAACAGCCAGCTCGAAAGATCGAATGCTTTTGTCGATCATACGTTTGTGAAGGCGCAGGCCGACAATAGCTATCCGGCCTCGACCTACACAGTGGCGGGCAATGTTTCTTGTGCCGCTCCGACACCGGCTCCAACTCCAACTCCAGCTACGATTCCTTGTAATGGCACGGTCATCGAAGACGACGATCCACACATTTCGTACTCAAATGGGTGGCACTTGATCAGTAACCCCAATGCTTATGGCGGTCACTATCGTTTGAATGAGGGTGGAAATAATGCACGCAACGTGGTTCTAACGTTTAATACATTGCCGGCGCAGGCAGGCTCCATCACTTACTTCTACGCCACGAGCCAAAAGGGCGGGAGCGCTCAGGTGGTGCTGGATGGCTCCATGCAGGGCACAGTCAATTACAACAGCTCTTCGGGTTCCAATCGTTCACCAATCTTCGGTGCTTCAATGACCTTCTCATATGGGCCAACTTCGGATGGGCATCATACGTTAGAGATCAGGCCCGTTAGCGAAGCGATCTATATAGATGGCTTCTGTATTGGAAACGCGACTATTACCGGATCACCGGCAACTGGTCCGGGAATCACTTCCGAGTCGCTCGTGACGCAGTCAGCAGGTCAGGCATTACTAAGGACCATCACGCTTCCGACCGGTACGCAGGCGATCTCCATTGCAGCTGATTCGAGCGTTGCCGTTCCAATTCAGCTGGTGCTGATCAATCCTTCGGGAAGTGTGGTGCAGACCGTGAACAGTTCATCGGGAGTCGCGATTCTGGAAGCTCCAATAACCCAAAGCGGCGTATATGTAATCAAGACTGTCAATCTCAACATGGGACCAGTGCAAATCTGGTCGGTCTCGACTCCACTAGTTTCAAATCAGGCACTCGCGCAGATGTTGAAAGGATCGACGCCAGAAGCCTTCCCGCCGCTACTGGCTAACATCCTGCTTGAGGTTGGAGAGCGGGTGCTCGCATGGTGCGGCTAAGGAGCGGTTTAGGTAATCCACGGGGGGTCGTCGGGATGTTGGTCGGGTTGAGTTTGGCTGCTGTTTGGGTCGTTCCGTCGAATTCTTAACCGAACACCTACACAACAAGACATGATAAGACCGGCCAACGCTGAGACCGCACTTCGTCCTTAATACGAACTAAAGTAGCGGTGGTGGTTTCCTCACATTCGGGGCAAAGACCAGTTGCGACCTAAGCTTCTGAAGATGAGGATTGCGATCCGCCGGCTTGAATCCAGCTCGTTTTTATCGTGGGAGGTTTCATCAAGGTCTGCATAACAACACAGTATTGTTCGGTTTTGTCCTTTAGCGCATCTAGTTGCTCCGGCGTCGCCTCGGGCGCCTTTATCTCGAACCTGGCGTGGATGTTTTCGAAACCAACGGGCACCTCTTTCGAAATTCCCAGCGTACCACGCAGATCCATTTCGCCATCTACCTCGACTCGAATATCCTCCATTGGAATTCCCATCGCGCTTGCGACAAGTTGGCACGTGAGCTGAGCACAAGCCGCAAGCGCTCCCAGTAGAAGGTCTCCAGAACATGCGGCTGTTCCCAGTCCTCCGACTCCTATATGAGCTTGCGCCTCCAATAGCTTCTGACCAACCTCGACAGAACAAGCAGTCGGAGAATCAGATGGCCCACCGTGGGCTGTAAGAGTGATTCGTGAGCTAGTCGGATCGTTGCGGTATTTCTCTTTCAGAGGTTTCTGTATTGATCGAAGATTCATCGCCTACAAATCCTCAGCAGTTGTCGGATCGATGACGGTTTTCACCTGACTGACGTGGTTCGCCGGGAATCCACCCAGACGAGCGTGCTCATTTACGAGCTCCTCATTGGGGGCAATGTAGACGCAATAGATTTTGTTGTCGGTAACGTAGCTGTGTACCCACTGAATCTGCGGTCCGAGTTCATTGAGTACTTTGCACGACCTCATTGACAGCGTTTTTAAATCAGCAGCCGACATTTTGCTGGCTCCTGGAACGAGCCGCTCAATTACGTATTTAGGCATATACATACTCCGTTCAAATAACTTTTACTGCGTGTTCCCCGGGTTGGGATCCATTCGTATTAAGCATTGATGAGAAGACGACCACAAAGTTTACTGTAATTCGGCAAGCAATTGCTGGAACGCTCCATCACTACGCAACAAATCGAAGGCGCTATCTGTTTTGGCCCAGTGAGCAACCGTCCGAAATCCACTCTCGAAGGCTCGCCGCAGAGAAATCAGCGCCGCCGTTGTTTCTCCGAGAAGAGCATAAGCGCAGGAACAATTGTAGACTGCCAGTCCGTCGTTCGGTTCCAGCTCGAACACACGTTTCAATGTTGCATGCGCTTCCTCTTCACTTCCGAACCGGGCATAGGCTTCGGCTAGTCGGCTCATCACCGTAATGTCGTCAAGACTCGCCTCGAGCTTTCTCGAAGTTACCTCGATTACTTTTAGTGCTGCAGCTTCGGCAGCATCGAAATTTGCCAATCTCTTGTGGACCCCGGCAAGAAACCTCCATGAATCCTCGTCGTATGGCTTTAACTCAGTAGCACGGCGGTAATACCGTAATGCATTCTCAAGATCATTCGACAGGTCTGCAATCATTCCCAGCCGGAGGTAGCCAGGATGGAATTGAGGATTCTTCTTAAGAATATCCTGGATTGTTCGACTAGATTCGGCAAACCTCCTATGGTGAAAATACACCATTGCAATTCCAAACTGAGCCTCTAATAAATCAGGATCGATCGTTAGAGCTCTTTGGTTTGTTTCGATAGCTTTGCCGAGCCACAGAGGATTGCCGTCGTACCACTCATACATTTGAGAATAGGCTCCAGCTAGTCCGGCATACGACGCAGCAAAATTAGGATCGATAGCTACGGCATTCTGAAACTTCTGGATCGCACTCTCGGTATTTTGTTTTCCCTTCAGGTTCAGGAGTTCTCCAGCCTGCATGAATAAATCGTAAGCTCGTAGATCATCAGTGGGTTTCTTTGCCAGCAATTGTCGCTCTGAATCAGTTAGTGAGATCTTGAGCGCGTCGGCGATTTTGCGCGAGACCTCATTTTGCAAATCAAATATGTCTTCGACGAAACTGTCGAACCGTTCAGCCCACAACTGATAACCGTCTCTAACGTTTATTAGTTGTGCCGTGATCCGGATCCTTTTACCCGCTGTCCGAACACTACCCTCAAGAATGTAATTTACGCGAAGTGCCTCACCAACCTGACGTGTATTTACCTCCTTGTTACGAAACGGAAGAACGTCAGTACGCGGCACCACCTTTAACCCATTAATTTTTGCAAGATCTGTGATGATGTCTTCAGTGATACCAGCGCAGAAATAGTCGCTGTCTCTTTTCGCATTCATATTCTCGAAGTAAAGAACGGCAATCGATCTTTCAGGAACTTCGGAAAAAATTGACGTTGGCGCTGTACTGGAAAGTGTCTTAGCAGGAGAACTCCCGTTCCGCATTTCCACTTCCATCCTTAGCTGTTTGAGATCGGTAAGCAGCTCGGTGGTACTCTGGTACCGTTCGTCGCGATCCTTACGCAGCGCGCGCCACACAATACGATCAAGCATTTGCGGTGTTTCCGACACGAAGGACAAAAGCGAAGCTGGTTCTCCATTCAAAATGTCCGACAGGACATCCACCGTGGTTGCACCGCCAAACGGCTGACGGGCAGCAATCATCTCGTATAGAACACACCCCAAACTCCAAATGTCGGTGCGAAAATCAACATCAAGCCCTCTGGCTTGTTCAGGTGACATGTATTGGGCAGTGCCAAGAACCATTCCTGGCTCAGTCTGCAGGAGAGCTTGTGTTGGAGCCTCTGAAACTGCCTGGGCTGGCGCCAAGTCGCGCGCAAGTTTCGCTAAACCAAAATCCAGAACCTTCACGATGCCATCGCTGCGGAGCATGATGTTATCCGGTTTAACGTCCCGATGGATTATTCCAACAGCGTGGGTGGCGCAAAGAGCAGTGGCAACCTGTATTCCGATATCAATTGCTTCGCTCGATGTTAGCGGCGACAGTTTCATCCGGTTGCGCAGAGTTTGCCCTTCAATAAACTCCGTCACAATGAAATGCTGTGAATTTATTTCATCGATTTCGTAGATTGTAAGGATATTTGGATGGTTCAACGCCGAAGCGGCTTTCGCCTCCTGTATGAACCGGCGAACGCGATCCTGAGTCCCAACAGCGGAAGGCAAAATCTTCAGAGCGACTTTGCGATCGAGCTTTGTGTCATGTGCGAGATACACTTCACCCATTCCTCCCGCGCCCAGTTGGGAAGAGAGTTCGTAGCGACCGAGCCATTTGCGCGTTGCACTTGACAAGAGGTCATTGGGGGGGAGTCAGTCTTCGGTTGTTCTGAACGAATCGGCGGTTATTTGAACTCCGACATTCTTCAAGTTCGATTGTAAAGTAATTTGCGCTCGCTAAGCCAGCCAATGCCTGTTTCGGATTAATTGGTGCGAAGGGCAACCAGGCAACAACGGGAGTTGATGTCGAGTCGTTTTTGGATTTCAATCGCACGTCTGGACGTATACAGTAGCGCAAAATTACTCTCATGACGTAAATTGACAGCGTACGAATTGTTTAGTCACTGGTCTGCATTTGTTCGCGGAACAGCTCAACCGCAGGACACTCGGGGCGGTAACGGTTAATGAAAACTTCACCTATAGGAATTGGAATTGTGGGTACCGGGTTTGCCCGCACAACACAGATCCCCGGCTTTCAGGATTGCATGGGCGCAAAGATCGTTGCGATTGCAAGCGGTCACCGGGAACGCGCCGAAGCTGTCGCCAGCGAATTCAATATCCCAAATGTATGCGACCACTGGCAGCAACTCGTTATGCATAAAGACGTGGATTTGGTCAGTATTGTTACCCCCCCTGTGATGCATATGGAAATCGCATTGGCAGCACTTGAGAACGGCAAAGCCGTACTTTGTGAGAAGCCAATGGCGATGAATGCGCAACAGTCGCTGGAAATGACGAAGAAAGCCCTAGCTGCAGGCGTACTCGCTTTAGTCGACCACGAACTGCGTTTTCTTAATGGAAGACGGACCATGCGCGCTATGTTACGAAACGGTGCAATTGGCCAGGTGCGACATTGCAATTATGTCTTCCGGTCTGATTATCGAGGCGTTCTCGACCGCGCCTGGGATTGGTGGTCAGATGAAACACTGGGTGGCGGAACTTTAGGTGCTATCGGCTCGCACGTAATTGATTCCTTCCGCTGGATGCTCGCAACCGAAGTCACCGAAGTTATGGCCATGTTGAACGCCCACATCAGTGAGCGCCCGCAGAAGGCGAATGGCCAAATGCGTGCTGTTACATCTGACGACGAAGCGAAGGTGTTTTTTCGTTTTGCGGATGGCCCATTCAATGCCGGCGCTACTGGCGTCGCCTCGCTTTCGGTTGTGGAATCGGGCAGCTATGAAAATCGATTGGAGATCTATGGCGCGACCGGAGCGTTGATGGTTGAAGAAACCGGTGAGCTCTGGCGTTCGCCCGCAGGGTCCGGCACGTGGCGGCCGGTACAGGTAGATCAGGATCACACCGCGCCAGGCATGCGCGAGGGCAGTTGGTCGAGAGGGTTTACGGCTTTTTCCGGAGCAATCGTTGAAGCGTTGCGTTCGCGACGAACGAACGTTCCCGAAGCTGCAACTTTCCTCGACGGTCATCGAGTGCAACTTGTGCTTGATGCGGCGCGTGTTTCCAATCGGTCCGGTTGCTGGGCAGCAGTTGATGGTTAGTCACTCATCGTCCGTTGTTTTGCTGCTCGCCAATAAGGGACAACAACTTTACTCACCACAAATTGAACTCAACTGACAATAGACTACGGACAACTCTTCACTAAGCGATGCCAAAACGAAAAAAGCCAGCGTCCCCACTTCGCGTTGGAGTTGATACGGGGGGGACGTTCACTGATTTTGTTTTTCAACAGCAAGGCCACCTCGAAATTCTCAAACTTCCTTCAACCCCATCAGATCCATCCACAGCCATCCTCGAAGGCCTGAATCGCATAAGACAATCGCTTCGTGAACCGTCCGTGAGCTTTGAAGTCGTTCATGGCACAACGGTCGGTACCAATGCGCTGCTGCAACGCCGAGGAGCGCGAACTGCACTGATTACCACGAAAGGTTTTGAAGACGTGCTCGCAATCGGCCGCCAGGCTCGTCCGGAACTGTACAACCTGAACGCCACGAAGCCTCCTTCTCTGGTGCCTGATGAACTTCGCATTGGTGTGGCTGAACGAGTTGCCTCGAATGGAGAAGTGTTACAGCCGTTGGAGCAGGATGAATTGGCACGCGTCATCAAAAGATTACAAACGGCCGGCGTTGAGTCAGTAGCAATTTCACTCCTGTTTTCATTTGCTTATCCAGAGCACGAGAAAGAAATCGCAGCGGCTGTGAGGAGTCTAGATTTACCAACATCGATTTCGCATTCGATCTTACCTGAGTACCGCGAATATGAACGCACGTCGACAACTGTCATCAACGCATATCTACAGCCGTTGATGGGCCGGTATCTCAACCGTTTGGCTATTACCAGAGAGCGCAGAAACGCTCGAATTCCCAGCATCGACTTACGAGTAATGCAATCGTCGGGGGGCAGCATCTCAGCGCGAGTTGCCGCCGCCGAGCCGGTAAGGACGATTCTGTCAGGGCCGGCGGGTGGAGTTGTGGGTGCGTTGCAAATCGCGCATCAGACCCGAATCGAAAACATTATTACGTTTGACATGGGTGGAACTTCGACCGATGTTGCGCTATGTGTCGGGCGGGCCATACGTAGTACTAACGAATCAAACATCGCTGGAATGCCCGTTGCGATTTCAATGATGGACATTCACACAGTCGGTGCGGGAGGAGGATCGATAGCGCGGGTTGACGAAGGAGGATCGCTACGAGTTGGCCCGCAATCGGCTGGTGCAGATCCCGGGCCGGCGTGTTACGGCCGATCTTCGCTGCCAACTGTCACAGATGCCCATGTAGTTTTGGGCCACTTCGGTGAAGATGGATTGCTGGGTGGCGAGTTCTCGTTCGATAACGATCGCGCCAGAGAGGCGATGTCGGAGCTCGCTTCAGAAGTAAGCAGAGCGTCGGGAAAGAAATGTAGTGTTGCGAAAGCGGCTGAGGGTGTTATCGCAGTTTCAAACACCAGTATGGAGCATGCACTGAGATACATCTCCGTCGAGCGCGGACACGATCCCAGACAGTTTGTCTTGTTGCCGTTTGGTGGCGCCGGCGGTTTACATGCGGTTGATCTAGCTGGCGCACTTGGTATTCCCCTGATAATTTGTCCCGCATCTCCTGGCGCACTTTCAGCTTTCGGCGTGCTTTCGGCAGACGTTGTGAGGGTGCAGACCAGAACAGTCATGTTAGGAACAGAGCCATCCGACATCAAAAAATTGATGCGCGTTTACAGCGACATGGAACACAAAGCACGACGACTGTTGCGAAGGGAAGGCTTTCCCCTGCTTCGACAGCAACACAAACGATCACTGGCAATGCGGTATCGAGGACAATCGTTTGAACTGGAGCTGCCGTTTGGGCCCGGCAATATGGCTACAAAATTTCACGAATCACACAAGGCACGTTATGGATATTCACAACCGAACGTGGAAGTGGAAATCGTAAACGTGCGTTTGCGTTCGAGCGGTCTCGTGAAAAGGATTTCGACGACTCGTGGCGCAAAAATCAGCAAGCACTCGCTGGTGCGGCCGCATTACAAAAGCGAGGCAACTCTGTCCGGCATTAGAAGCAGAGTGGGTTTTTACAGGCGTGCAGAACTGACGCGGGGAAGCAAGTTACAGACACCGTGCATTGTTACTGAATATTCCGCGACGACCTTGATTCCTGAGTTTGCGCGCGCAACTGTCGATGGCTTTGGCAACCTCGTAATCGCGCTGCGATCTTCGTGATGTACCGACATGAAAACTTTCGATCCAACAACCCTGGAAATCTATCGAGCCCTGTTTACGTCCGTGGCTGAAGAAATGGGCATAGCCCTGCGCCGCACAGCGTTTTCACCAAATATCAAAGAGCGGCGCGATTACTCCTGCGCTGTCTTTGACGGTGCCGGCGAGGTGATTGCTCAGGGCGACCACATGCCGGTTCACCTTGGATCGATGCCAATGGCTGTAGCCGCAGCATTGACTGAAATCAAACCTGAACCCGGCGATGTTGTTGCGCTTAACGATCCATTTGCGGGCGGTACACATCTGCCCGACGTAACTTTAGTGATGCCGGTGACAGTCAGTACTCGCAGGCTGAAAACTCGGCAATCGAAAAGGAATGCATTACGTACAATCTTTTACGTTGCCAATCGAGCGCATCACGCCGACATAGGCGGCGCTACTCCCGGTTCAATGGGATTAGCGACTGATATTTATGGAGAAGGTATTCGGATCCCTCCTGTTCGACTTGTGCGCCGCGGATTGGTCGACCGCGAAATGATCCGATTGCTGATGGCCAATGTCCGTAACCACCCTGAGCGCCTGGGAGACTTCGAAGCGCAAATAGGTTCTTTAAACACAGGCGAAAAGCGGTTGCTGGAAATTGTTGAGCGGCGCGGTATTGCTGAAACACTTGAGTATGCAAACCAGTTGATAGATTATTCTGCGCGCATGATGCGCAGGACCATCAGCGGAATTCCCGATGGCAGGTACACGGCAGAAGATGCACTGGATAATGATGGGGTTACGGAAGAACCAGTTGTTATTCGCGTCGCGATAGAGGTACAGGGTGAACGAGCACGACTCGATTTCAGCGGGAGTGCGTCACAAGTGGCTGGACCGGTGAACGCTGTTGAGGCAATTACTCTTTCAGCCGTCTCATATGTGTTTCGTTGTTTGATTGGCGAAGACGTACCAGCAAGTGCGGGATTGATGGAACCGATCCAAGTCGTTGCGCCGCAGGGAACTGTTGTCAATGCAAATCCACCAGCGTCTGTGGCAGGGGGGAATGTCGAAACTTCTCAGCGCATCGTGGACGTCCTGTTCAAAGCACTGTCGCAGGCACTTCCCGGTCGGATTCCAGCGGCAAGCCAGGGGACGATGAACAATCTCACAATCGGAGGTAGTGATCCTCGCGAAGGCCGTGAATTCTCGTATTACGAAACAATCGCAGGTGGCATGGGAGCGCGGCCTACGCTCGATGGTATGAGCGGTGTGCACACGCACATGACCAATAGCTTGAATACTCCCGCAGAAGCGCTCGAGTTTTCTTATCCGTTGCGTGTTCGTGAATATCGATTACGCCGCGGTTCGGGTGGGCAAGGGAAGTTTCACGGAGGCGACGGCGTAGTGCGTGAGCTAGAGACTTTGGTGCCGGCGCGCATGTCGTTACTGGCTGACAGACGTCAATGCGGACCTTACGGATTGCAAGGTGGCAAAGATGGCAAGGCTGGTTTGGATGAACTTATTAGCGACGGAGTGTCGCAGCGGATTGCTGCGAAGTGTTCTCATCAATTAAAGGCGGGCGATCGAATACGGATAGAATCGCCCGGCGGTGGAGGTTGGGGAAAAGGTTCGACACAGACAAACAAAGCCCGGCATCGAAGAAAGTAAAATTGTTACATGCAAGTGGTGGCAGATCAGGATCTGCGGAAATGAGGCATCAACTTTGCCTGAATCTAAATTATCCTAATAAGCACAAATTCCAGAATCTACAAAATCCAAAGCCCTACGTAGTCAATCTCCGGTAGATGCCGGGGAGGCGTTCCGGTAAAGACAGAACATCGTCAATTATCGTGTAGCCGACCTCGCCGTACAGTTCGCGTAACTCAGCCTCCGATTCTCGATCGATCGTGATGCAAAAAGGCGTAATGCCTTGGTTCTTGGCTTGGCGCAGAGCCTCGCGTGTGTCTTCACGCGCATAGCGTGCGTCACCGTAATCGTGATCGTATGGGCGACCATCTGATAACACAATCAACAATCGCGTGCGTGCATCCTGTTTTGCAAGTTTGGCGGAAGCGTGCCTGATTGCGGCTCCTAACCGGGTGTTATTCTGATAATTGATGCCGCCAATGCGCCGCCTTACTTCGTCTGAATATTTTTCATCAAAATCTTTAACGACGTAAAACTTAACGTTGCGGCGACCCTCTGAAGTGAACCCGTTAATCGCATAAACATCGCCGACAGCCTCCAGAGCCTCACTCATCAATACGAGGCCCTCTTTCTCTATCTCGATAATACGTCGACCGGGTCGCGTATAAGGTTGCAATGGGTGGCGCCCGATAGTCCGCGCCGTCGACGATGATTGGTCCAGCAAAAAAGAGACCGCGACATCACGCCTACGTCGCAATCGCTTCGTGTAGATACGTTCAGACTGTTGACCGTCCGCGCGTCGATCGATGACGTAGTCGATCAGCGCGTTTAGATCGAACTCCTCACCATCGACTTCGTTGGTCACTCGAGTAAGGTTTTCCGGCTTCATCAGCTGAAATTGATGACGAATCGAGGAAATGACACCCTTATGTCGCTCTCGTGTCTGATCCACAAAGTGGTGGTCGCCGTGTTTCACGCGCTTTTCAACTACTCGGCACCAACCGAGGCGATGATCGGTCAGTTCGCGGTCCCATTCATCGTAGTTGTAGGCCACTTCACCCTGTGCAAGTACCTGTTCGGGAGTTTCGGCTTCGGACCATGCCTCGGCGCCAGCCAGTTCGTCGGGATCTCCTTCTGCTGTGGAATCATTCCAGGCGTTGAACAATTCTCGCGCATCGCGACGCTGTGCTGCGGCTTCCGTCTGTCGTTGTCTCAGTTTTTCCGTAGCGGCGTTCTGTTCATCATGCTCCACCTGCTCGTCAGGCGTTTCTACCTTCTGAACAGAATCGTCAGCAGGCGCCACCGATTGAAATAAGTTGTAAACGCGGCTGGTGGCCATTAACGTATCAGCAACCGTGGCAACTCGGGAAAGATATTCCATGACGATAATTTCGAGTTCGGAAACGACCTGGCCGTATGAAGCCCGCGCGTCTTCTCGCGCGCCGCCGAGTAGAGTGACTTGAAAGAGTAGCTCGAATGGCGCGAGAGCCGCCGGGAGGTTATTGATGTGCGGTCGATTGCGACTAAGATGTTCGCGGATCAAATCGAGATCTCGTCGCAAACCACGATACTTTTCTCGCAAGCGCCGATCGATCCGACCATTTTCCAACGTGCCGAAGATTCTGCGTGCCAGTTGTGGCAGCGGAAACAGCTTAAGTGCAGCGCGATAGTCTGCAGCTTCCGCTGAACTATTCTTCCGCTGCGATGGACCTTCCGACGTGGCAGTTACGATCTCATCAGCAATGGCGAATGCATCCAGGGCATCGACGTTTTTCGGATCGTATGCTTCCAGAAGTGACTCATATGCTGCCGACATCGCCGCGCCACCACATTCGTAAGTACCAAATTCAATTTGTCCCGCAGCGTGTGCGGCCAAAACCTTGTACAACCGGAAATCGAGATGGTCATCACCAAATTCGTTAACGAGCGTAGGCAGATGAATCGTTTGTCCATCGCCAATGCGCGATTCATCAGGGACAGCGGCTATCGGAGCGACATCTACTTCACGGCCGGTCAGTGCTTCCACATACAGCCGTAGCAAATGCTGCACCTGATCCAGAGCCAGACCATTCGCCCCGCTATGTAACGCGTCGTAACTCCCACGCGTTTCGAGTGAGAAGTAACTCCGTCTCGCGCGTGTATCAACGCGACCTGCCCGTAACCCGCGACGCGCCCATGCTTCAAATTGTTCGATCGAGACGTTACGAAGTGCACGGGCGCTTGATCGAAAACAAGCGAGTGCAGCCTCAACATCTATTAGCGCGATTTCTTTGGTCAACACCAGTACGCGTTGCGACAGTTCCACAGCGTCGTACCGAGATATGTTACTACCCAGCAATTGAAGAAAACGTGGACTGCTTCTGACGAACGCCACCAGCCCGGCGTTACCCTGTGCGGCGACAACCCATAACAAACTGATCCATTCATCGAACAATTCAGGCGCACGGCGCAGGATTTCGCCGCCGGATATCAAAACGTGTAGGGCGGCTCCGCCACCGCGCTCTAAAAAGCCATTTGTTTCCGTTAGCAGTCGAGTCGCGTCAGCCGCGTTCAGGGCTGCTAAGCTTCCGGGCAGCGCTCGCCACGCGTCGGTCGCAATACCGCCTGCTCGACTTGCAAAACCTCCGGCAAGGAGCAGCGCTTTATCAATCACATCGTTGCTTTCGAAAGCTTTCAAAGATTGCGAAATAACAGGACTTGCGCTCAAAAAATCCGCGCTGTGCCTTGCGGAACGGCGTGAGATCTCGTTCGCAACTTCAATAACCGAAAGCAGGAGCTGATCGTCATTGATAGCTGCAACCAAAGGTGGAAAGGCGTGAAAAGTTTCTTGCCCGATTGCGATCGACAGAATCATCTGCCGATTGCATAGTTGAAAGAGCGCGTCACGCAAAGGGTGAGCAACCGCGCGTAATGGTCCGACTCCCGCTGCGAAAAAAGCAACGGCGTTGTCGAAGTCGTTCATTGCGAGACGACGACCAAGCTCACCCCATGCACACAGTTCTGACGGATCGAGTATTGTTGAAGCCGCGGGTGCGGCACGCAAGAATTCGATTCCGGCGCGAAGCGAAATAGCTCCAACTGCTGCACTTGTTTCTAGAGCAGCGGCGGCTTGATCAAGGGGAAGAGAAGCGAGGCTGCGAGTTAATTCCAAAAACGACTGTCGCTCGGCTGAATGATGCTCTTGAAGGTCAGCGTCTGATTCCCGCATTGCGTGAATTACCGAATCGGAAGTAGGACCACAGATGACACCGATTAATTCTCGAAACGGCCGCTCCTTAGTGATGCACTCGTGTTCTGGTTAAAAGATGTAATCTATGAACCTGCTGGTGACATGAACTTAAATAATTGTTGTGACGATCTCGCGTATGCTGCGTTGCAGTTCACGATCGTCCGTAATTGGGGAGCACATCGCCACGTCGGCCGCATCGACTGGTGGAATTCCCAAAGCAATGAGTTGTGCGGCGTAGATTAGCAGGCGCGTCGAAACACCTTCTTCCAAGCCGTGTCCACGAAGGTTGCGAACCTTTTGTCCAATTAATACCAGGTCCCTCGCAGTGCCTTGATCCACACCTCCTTCACGCGCGACGATTTCCGTCTCCATTTCCGGCGGCGGATAATCAAACTCGATTGCGACAAAACGCTGTCGAGTCGATTGCTTTAGGTCTTTCAAGATGGATTGATATCCAGGATTGTAGGAAAGGACGAGCATGAAATCCGCAGGTGCTTCGAGAAGAGTACCGCGTTTCTCAATGGGAAGCCGACGGCGGTGGTCCGTCAACGGATGAATAATTACCACCGTGTCTTTGCGTGCTTCAACAACCTCGTCCAGATAACAAATTGCGCCGTTACGAACGGCGGAGGTGAGTGGGCCATCGTGCCAGATTGTTTCTTCACCTTCCAGTAGGAACCGTCCAACTAAATCCGTTGACGAAAGGTCTTCATGACAGGCAACAGTGATTAGGGGCCGTTCCAGCCGCCATGCCATGTGTTCCACAAAACGAGTTTTCCCGCATCCGGTAGGACCTTTGAGAATGACAGGCAGACGGGCTGTATGAGCGGCCTCGAACAGTTCCGTCTCTCTACCGACCGCAAGGTAATAGGGCTCCGCGGCGATCCGATATTCCTGGATGGCTTGTTCAAGCATGTCTGCGCCTCATCGGCTGACGTTCTCGACGGTTTGCGGTATCCTTGTTTTTTGCTTAATCACGTAGGTTTTTCACTACTGCAGGCATCTTAACACTCGTTCAGAAATGCCAGCAAACGGCGGTATTTTTTAAGTGTGGATTCGCGGAGGGTTCGCGGGGTTTAATAAATTCTCACCCGTTGAGGAAAGATGGCTCGGATCTAAAAGGGTGTAATAAGGGCAATCAAAAATCGGCAATATCATGAAGATCGCAGTAGCAATGAGTGGCGGGGTTGATTCATCAGCGGCCGCAGCAATCTTAAAGGCGCAGGGTCACGATCTCGTCGGGTTTACGATGCAATTGTGGGATCAGCGCCGTGGTATTAACCTCGACGAAAACGGCGAGCCAATTCCGTCGCGCTGTTGCTCACTTGATGATGTTTACGATGCGCGACGTGTCGCTGAGGGGCTCAATTTTCCTTTCTACGTTTTGAACCTCGAGCGTGAGTTTCAGCGAGACGTAGTGCAGCCGTTCGTAAACAGTTATTTGGCGGGTGAGACGCCCATTCCATGTGTTTCGTGTAATAGCCGGCTGAAGTTTGCTTCATTGGATCGTCTCGCCGTTACTCTCGGATGCGAGAAAGTCGCGACCGGGCATTACGCAAGAGTGGAGTTTGATCAGATAACCGCTCGCTATCGATTGCTGCGCGGTCGCAACAGACAAAAGGACCAGTCGTATTTTCTTTGGGAGCTGACGCAGGAACAATTGATGCGTGCATGTTTTCCGTTGGGTGAGATGTCAAAGCCTGAAGCGCGTGAAGCTGCGCGAGAAAATGGATTGGCCGTTGCGAATAAGGCTGAGTCGCAGGAGATTTGCTTCGTGCCTGACGGCGATTATGCGGGCTTTATCGATCGCTACCTCGAATCAGAATCCGAGGCCGATCTCATACCGGGCGTTGGAGAGATTGTAGAAGCCAGTGGTAAAGTGATTGGCACGCATCGCGGCATTCATCGATACACAATCGGCCAGCGGCGGGGCATCGGTATCGCCGGCGAGCGACCACTGTACGTACTTTCTATCGATGCTGAACAGAATCGCGTGGTCGTTGGTCACGAGGAGGAATTGGCGACAAAAGAGTTTACGGCTGCCGGTGTGAATTGGATCGCGTTTGACCAGCCTTCCGGAACGGTAGAAGCCGAGGTGCGCGTGCGTTACAGACATACAGCCGCACCCGCTGTGATCACAGCATCCGAGCGCGGACGGGCGAAGGTCATATTTGACGAACCTCAACGTGCAATCACACCAGGACAAGCGACGGTGTTCTATAGGGGTGATGAAGTGGTCGGAGGAGGCTGGATCGTTAAGCGCGGGTTTAATTCTTGAGCGTGGTTCCACTACGTAGTAGGCCAAAAGGAGCGTGGCGTCCTCGCACCGCATGTGAGCCCCAAAACGAAGACAAACTAAGCTGATATTTGGGCGAGGAGGCCCGGGCTCCAGCGTTTCTGTAAACCTTTTTTGTCGTTGCTGCGTACCACACAGCAAGTCATCTTCCCCGAATCTTCAATTTAAGGCGAGATCATGTCAATGTCGAGCACACGTAAAACTGTTCTTATAATCGTTGGAGTACTGACGGCACTCGTTCTCGTAGCATTAATAGGAATTGCCGTGCTCGTCGCCAGCTTCAGGAGCGGTGAGCCATCTATTCGCAACAATAGTGTCCTGGCACTTCGCGTGGCCGGAAGCTTACCTGACTACACACCCGAAGACCCCCTCAAGAAGTTTCTTGGCGGACCCGATCAGTCACTCACGGGTCTGGTCATGGAGTTCAAAAAAGCGAAGGTTGATAACCGCATCAAAGCTATCCTTCTCGACATCGACATGTCTGGCGTCGGCTGGGGTAAAGCGGAGGAGCTTCGCGATGCCATCGCCGACTTTCGCACGTCCGGTAAGCCTGTTTACGCCTATATGGAAGTTGGATTGAACAAGGAATACTACATTGCAACCGCGTGCGACAAGATCATAGTGCCACCACCAGGGGAGTTATTTATCAACGGCCTTGCGGCCGATGTCATGTTCTTTCGCGGCTCTCTCGACAAACTCGGGATTTATCCAGACATTTTTCAGATCGGAAAATACAAGAGCGCCGGCGACATGTTTACGCAGAAGAAGATGACTGACGCCCATCGCGAATACATTAATTCTCTACTTGATGATCTTTTCAATCGGTACGTGGGAGCGATAGCCCAGGCGCGGCACAAGACTTTGGAGGAAGTCCGAGCATTAATAGACAATGCTCCTTACAATGCATCTTCAGCGAAGCAAGCAGGACTTATTGATGAAGAGGCATATCAGGATCAGGTTGAAAAAGAATTGAAAGCGATGCTGGGTTACAAGGATTCAGATCCGTTCAGTCTCGTTAAGGGTGAGTATCGCAACGTTGCGCCGCAGTCTTTGGGTTTGAATAAGGGTGAAAAGATCGCTGTGATTTATGCGACTGGCGACATCAATTCCGGTCGCTCCGCAAACAGCCCTACCGGCGAGCAATCCATTGGCTCCGACACATTGGCTAAAGCTTTGACTGACGCAGCTGCGGATAAATCGATCAAGGCGATCGTATTGCGTGTCGATAGTCCCGGCGGTTCCGGTCTCGCTTCAGACATCATCTGGCGCGCAGTTGAAGCTGCAACCAAACAAAAACCTGTCGTCGTTTCAATGAGCGACGTCGCCGCCTCAGGTGGTTATTACATATCCGCAAGCGCCGCAAAAATCATTGCCCAACCGTCAACCATTACAGGATCTATTGGAGTGGTCGCGGGTAAACCGGTGCTGCGTGGTTTCTATGACTGGATAGGGATATCGAATGAATATGTTTTACGGGGAAAGACGGCAGGCATGTTTCGCGAAACTGAAAAATTTTCCGACGAAGAAAGAGCGAAATTTGAGGACTGGATTAAAACCACTTACTACCGCGACTTTGTCCCAAAGGTGGCCCAGGGTCGACATAAGGATGCACAGTACGTCGACTCAGTCGGACAGGGTAGAGTTTGGACCGGAGCGCAAGCAAAGGAGCGCGGGCTGGTGGATGATTTTGGCGGATTGGAGCAGGCAATCAATGTAGCCAAGACGCTCGCAAACATTCCCGCGGACAAGGGAGTTGAACGAGTTGTCTTACCGTATCCGCAAACATTCTTGCAGCAGTTGTTGAGTCGCGCTGACGATAGCACGAATACAAAAGTGGAAGAGCAGCGGGCGGCCGTTTTTGCTGCATTACCGGAGGATGCCCGTCGAGTTTTTCGCTACATTACGCTGCTCGACCGTATGAAAGACGGCGATTCGATGCTTGTGATGCCTTTTGATCTGCGGGTGAAGTAAATATCTCTGCTCCGCACCATACGCGTTTCTGCGTCATCGACTTCCGTTCATGAAGTGACGCAGAGACCATGGAAGCGTCGAGATGGTTAACGATTTGGGTTGATTTTTTCCATGCCGCCCATGTAGCTGCGCAACACATCGGGAATGATTACCGACCCATCCGCCTGTTGATAGTTTTCCAGAATGGCGATCCATGTTCTGCCGACAGCCAGACCTGAACCGTTCAACGTATGCACAAAATCCGGTTTCGATGAACCCGCGCGCCGAAACCGTATCTGCGCGCGCCGAGCCTGAAAGGCTTCGTAGTTGGAGCACGACGAAATCTCGCGAAACGTGTCTTGTGAGGGTAGCCAAACCTCAATGTCATAAGTCTTGGCTGAGCCGAACCCCAGATCCGCAGTAGACAGAGTCATCGTCCGGTAATGCAGCCCCAGCCGCTGCAGGATCGACTCCGCGTCGCGCGTCAACGACTCGAGTTCCTCGTACGAATTCTCCGGCGCCGCATACTTCACAAGTTCAACCTTCTCAAACTGATGTTGTCGTATCACACCGCGCGTGTCGCGACCATAACTTCCCGCCTCTGACCGGAAACACGGAGTGTATGCCGCCCAACGCAGTGGCAGTTCAGATCCGTCCAGTATTTCTGCGGAGTAGTAGTTCGTGACCGGTACTTCTGCCGTTGGAATCAGGTAAAGATTCCGAGGATCCTCCAATTTAAAAAGATCGGGCCCGAACTTCGGCAACTGACCAGTGCCGAACAACGAGTTGCCGTTAACGATAAACGGCGGCAGCGTTTCGTGGTAACCATGCTCGCGCGTATGAACGTCGAGCATGAAATTTACCAACGCTCGTTCAAGTCGGGCGCCGGCACCATTGAGTATCGCAAATCTTGAGGATGCTATTTTGGCCGCGCGTTCGAGATCGAGAATACCCAGTTCTGTGCCAATCTCCACGTGGTCCCGTGGCGTGAAGTCAAACGTCGGCTTCGTGCCCCAGCGTCGAATCTCGATGTTGTCCGACTCGTCTTTACCAACGGGAACTGTGGCATGCGGAATGTTAGGGAGGGTCGATAAAAGGTCGCGCATGCTGTTTTCGGCTGCCGATCGCAACTCATCCAATTGCGCGATTTGAGTTTTCAAAGCCACCACTTCCTGACGTCTGTGTTCAGCTTCGTCTTTCCTGCCTGTCTTCATCAAATCGCCGATTTCGCGGCTAGCCAGATTGCGGCGCGCGTTCAACTCATCCGACTCACCAATGAGCCGCCGCCGCTCAGCGTCGGCGCAAGCAAAGTCTTCGAGGGGCTGGGTGTCAGCGCGGCGGTTTTTCAATGCCTCGCGGACACTGTCGAGATTTTCTCTAACGTAGTTGAGATCAAGCATTTGTCTTTACCGTGTTTCAGTGGGCTACGGAGTGTTTCTCAGCCAATAAATTCGAGATTTTTGGTGCGTCAGTGTACCTGAATAAACAACAGCTTGCACACTACATGCACACTGAAAATAACCAAAGTCTTGCGCTGAACGAAAGGATGTGATCGGAAATGCGCTACGGGAATGTTTATGACTACCTGAAACAAGAATCGCCGCGAAGGGACGCCGCTTTTCCAGAACGGCGCTATTGAGCAGATGAGTACTTTTACTTGCGCACCATTTCATCCTGCAGTTACGTGGCCCTTTCCGGGCACGACGGCGACACTGCGTCTGCAATACTCAGCAGAATTCGTTGATAGCGCTAATAACGTCATCGTGAGAGAGTTCTACAAGTCCGTGACGTGTTCCATATCCGGTGGAGTAATCACGGTTCCTCAGTTCACCCTGGTCACGACTAACGATGCGCTCGTGAATACGCTGGCAACGTGTTCAGCGCGGTTCTACGATCAATCGGGTGCTCCACGCGCTTGGCTGTTTCAGAACTTCGTCATTCCCCAGAGCCTTGCGGTGGATGGAAATGGTGATCCGGTAACGTCAAGCATGGGCGCCTTGATGGCCTACAACGCCAGAGGGGCGATCATCTCGCTTGCGCGTGACACCACTCTGACGAGAAGCGAGATCACATCCTTGATCGCGGCGATGCTGACCTCGCTAGGCGTGACTCCAGCAACTGACATTGCGTTAGGAACGGTGAGGCTGTCGACTGCCGCTGCGGATCCTGCTGATCCTGAGGTATGGGGAACAAACGATCCGCGGGTAAGAGACGCGACAAAGATTCAGGGAACCTTGGTTGATGACGATCCGCCGGCGGATCTGAACGTCCTTCAATACTCAGCGATTTCTGGACTGGCCGATTGGGCCGCACTGGCGCTTCGAGGTGTAACACCGAACACACGCACGGTGTCAGCCAAAGATCAAGGAACGTCCGATGATGATGTGATGTTTCTCGATCCAACTTCAAATCCAGATTTCAACTTTACGTTTCCTTCGTGTTCAACTCGAACGACTCCATTCACCGTTAGAAACATTGCGACGAACGCAAATGCCTCAAACCTTTTTCCCGACACGGGAGACATGCTGGAAGACGCTGACGACGCTACGCCTACACCTCTTCCCGCGGGCGACATGCGAACTTATTTTCCGAGGACTTCAACGATATGGGCAAGAATTTATTGAGAATATGTTTTGTATTTCTATTGTTCTGTGGAGCGGTCTGCGGTCAGACTGCTTCACATATCAAGTTTGGATCGTCACTTCCCCCAACCTGTAATCCGGCGACGGGTGACGTGTTCATCAAGAACAACGTCAGCCCGACTCAGTATTACTGGTGCTCAGCGACAGATACCTGGTCTCAAGTGGGAACAGGTACGGGAACAGGAAATGTCAACACCACTGGTTCGCCTTCGAATGGAAACCTCACAAAGTTCTCAGGCCCGGCTTCGATCACCAATGGCGATCTCTCAGGTGATATTTCAACCTCGGGCTCGTTAGTAACAACGATTGGGGCGAGCAAAGTAACGAACACCATGCTTGCGGGTTCGATTGATTTGAGCGCAAAGGTCGCGGGAATTCTTCCGGTTGCAAACGGAGGAACGGGTCAGAATTCACTAACGGCCAACAACGTCATTCTTGGC
>JBHEMC010000062.1:0-26013 GCA_046262775.1 Pyrinomonadaceae bacterium
CCACCCAACATGCACCTGAAGCACTCATAAATTCAACAGCCAAAAAATTCAAGTGTAGTGAGGTTTGGTGTGGCTGCTAGGGAAGACTGCAAAGGCTGACTAGTGGGTTGGAAGCTAGTGAAACTTGGGCGGGGTCGCGCTATTTCCATCACCACCCAGCATGCATTTGCACCACTCCATTCTCATAAATTGAACAGTCAGGAAGGGGTCAAGCGGAGCGCGACCCCGCCCCAATTTCCATCACCACCCAACATGCACCTGAAGCACTCATAAATTCAACAGCCAAAAAATTCAAGTGTAGTGAGGTTTGGTGTGGCTGCTAGGGAAGACTGCAAAGGCTGACTAGTGGGTTGGAAGCTAGTGAAACTTGGGCGGGGTCGCGCTATTTCCATCACCACCCAGCATGCATTTGCACCACTCCATTCTCATAAATTGAACAGTCAGGAAGGGGTCAAGCGGAGCGCGACCCCGCCCCAATTTCCATTACCACCCAACATGCACCTGAAGCACTCATAAATTCAACAGCCAAAAAATTCAAGTGTAGTGAGGTTTGGTGTGGCTGCCAGGGAAGATTGCAAAGGCTGACTAGTGGGTTGGAAGCTAGTGAAGCCTGGGCGGGGTCGCGCTGCGCTTGACCCCTTCCTGACGGTAAATGTTTGTAAAATGAGTTGTTCCCAGGAAAGGTGGGTGCTAATGAAGATTGCAAAGGCTGACTAGTGGATTGAAAGCTAGTGAGTCATAGGCGAGCCCTTGGCGCTGGAGATGACGGTGTTACCATCGATTACGTAACCATCAATGTGCACGACATGACTCGCGAGCCGAGATCTTCAAACCACGCCAAATGTTCAGAGACCATATCGAACTCAAGGTTGTACTCACCCTGCTTCTCAGGCGCTCGCACCGCAATCTCTATTTCCGCTGACTCACCGGGCGCAACATCATGTGGCAGGTATGCGCCCGCATGATACCAGGACAGCGGTTCCTGCTCTGGCGTGAGCAGGTGTACCGCAACGTGCACGGCGCCTTTATCTGTCCCCTCATCTCCTTTTGCCAGCCAACGTGCGACTCCAGTGTTCTCCGCACGAACGCGAAACAGCACCACCTCTGCGCTTTTACAGCGCGTTGGTCCTTCTTTGAGCGCGATTGACGCAGAGAGGTAATTGATCGACCGACTGTCGGGGAAAGGCTCGCGCTTGCGACACGCTAATATTGCGCGGTCTCCAGTCGCGGCTGGGAAGACTTCAGTCTCATCAAAACCAACATTTTTGAGCAGCGCGCGGAGTGACTCGACGCTCGGAAGAAACCAGTTGTAAATCGCCTCCTTCGCTTCGCGGGTGTTCTCGACGTACGCGAGCGGATGCAGTGTTGATTGGCGCCCACCAACACCGTACTCAAAAGACCCTGGTGAATTCTCCGGAGGGTAAATAGCCGTCTCAAGTATTAACAACTTGCGCGTAACGGCGAAGAGCTTTTCAAGGGCGAGCACAAGATGCTTGCAGTGGTAAATCAGTCCGAGTGCTAGCGTGATGTCGAATTGTCCAAGGTGACGAGGGTCAAGCTCATAAACAGACAACCTTTGGTATTCCACATCCACGCCCAGAGCATCACGGACGAACATGGCCTGACGAACGAGATTGCGCTGCGAGTCAACTCCGACGACACGTTGAGCACCACGCTTCTTCAACTCGATCGAGTAGAAGCCCGCATTGCACCCAACATCAAGTACGCTCATGCCGGACACATCATTGGGCAGGGTTGCCTTCACCTTTTTCCACGTCGGGAGCGGGTGGTCCACTGGTTCACCGACAGCGCTCGCGGTCTTTGTCACCAGTCCCGGACCCAACTCGATGCAATGAAACCATGGGCCGAGTTGGTCAATACGTGACAGAATTTCTTCTCGGGTCATGCTTTTCCTCAAAGCCGTATCCATCGATGGTTTTTGGGCAAAGCTTTGGCGCCATTATGTCATCAAGCACACACGGAATTGGACAGTAAGTGGAATTGAGCCGCACTGCTCAAACCAGCAAACATGCTGCGCGACTATGTCGAGTTTCAGCTTATAGAGCCCAGGCTCGTACGGTGCGCGCAATTCGAATCGAAGACTGACGGTTTCACCTGGCGCGAGCGCCCGCGGCAACGTCGGTATGCCATGCCGCTCGTAAACAAGAGCGCCCGTGTGATCGAACATCCGAATACCGAGCATGCAGGAGCCGGCGCGCTCCGCCGCGCCGACCAGCCAGAGCGTGTCGCCAGTATTCGCAACATTTAGCTTGGCGCGAACAAATGTTCCGGGCGCAACCTCATTCGGCCATGGTTCTGCGAAATCTATAGCCGCGGCAGGTAACGAAGGATGTTTGCTGTCAGGAACGCTCGCAGCACTTTCGCCAGCGTGGGTGACTTTCTTGCAGAGCAGATAATTCACTTCCGGCGGGTCGACGCGAACTGAATCACCTTTCATTGCTTCGCGCTCAAAAAGACCGTTGACACTCACGTAATCACCGATCACTGCGAATCCGTTCGTCTCGAGTAACACGCCCAGGTACTCGCGGCTGAAGGGCGACTCGAGCGTCTCGTATTGACGCATGACATCAATCAATTCTTCCTCGGTAGCCGATCCTGTTGGCGGTAGATCGCCTTCGAGTATGAAGAGTTCCCCACCGTAACGAGTCATTGCAGCCAGGTGCTTAAGCACGGCGCTCTCATCTTCGAAATGATGCAGCGAGTCGTAGCAGACGACGGCATCGAAGTGCTCGAACAATGGTGCGTCTTCGACATCATGAACGAGGAACCTGCAACGCAGAGGTGACTCGTGATCGACCGCATACGGTACGCGCGCAACTCGCTCAGTAGCGATTCCAATTAACTCGGGACTAATATCGATACCCGTGACGTCATAGCCCAGGCGCGCGAAGTATTCGCTGAGCCAGCCTGAGCCGCAGCCCACGTCGAGAATGCGTGAACCGGGGGGAAGCGCAAGCGCGACCGCAACATTAGCAAAATCACAGAAGTGACGGAACGTCTCGCGGTCCATACCATCGCCTTCATGCTTCGGCGGTTTGTTGGCGAGGTTGTAGAAGGGTTTGGTGTAAAGATAGTGGTGACGTTCTTCGTCGAGCTTGCTCGGGTAATCGACGGCGGCGCGTTTGTAGTTAACACCCGCGATCTTACGCAGTCGACCATTGCCGTTTGGTTCTTCTTTTGGTCGTACCGCCAATGAACTTTTGGCGCTGTTGCTGGGAATTGGCATAGAGTGTCGGGAGTTACAGCCGTCTCGTTCAATAGTCGTATTGCCCTCTATCCCAATAACTAATCTTTCCGGTGATATCTCGGCTATTTCCTGCGCAAGACGGCGCGCAAACTCGCCGTCGCAAACGCGGTCGATGCCGACCAGCGACAGTTCTTCCGAAATACCACTGAGCAACTTGCGGCGCGGACGGCGCGCGATGACTTCCTGGATGAACGAAAGATATTCTTCGGCGCTACGCTGTATGTCGTGGGCGGCGACGACGTAGCGGCGTGCATTGGCGCCAATCCGCTCGCGCAAATTAACATCAACGATTAGTCTTTCGAGATATGCGCTAAGAAGTTCGTCGACGTTCCCATCTCGCTCAATCTTGACAGCACAGTCCGAAGGCAGTTCGCCGTACCAGCCCACATCAGACACGATGGCGCACACTCCTGCGGCCATAATCCGGCATAGACTCCCAGATGTTTCGCCGACCGTGCGCTCGCGCAAGTTGATCGCGATGTCAGTTTCCGCTATCCGACGCTCAAACTCCTCCAGCGTGACATAACCTGTTATCTCCACGTAGTTAGACAGTCGGTACTCGCGTATCAGCGCGTGGACATCGAAATACTGGTTTGGTTGGCCCACAAGGCTATAGTGGAAGTCGTGCACGTCTCGCAACTGTGCGAGCACCCGCAGTGCGCGCTCAATGCCTTTGTCTGGATTAATGAGTCCGAAGGAAGCGATTCGCACAGGTTCACCTACATTGCGCGCTGCGCGAGGTGAAGCTGCGGCGCGTTGTGTGATGTGGTGGAATACGCGCCGGACAGGTACGCCTGGTGCGATCTTTTCAAAACGGGCCCGGTTCCACTCGGAGTGGACGATGATTGCTTCTGACTGTCGGGCGAGACGGCAGTTGAGCGGGAAGTCTAATGGGCGTGCAACAGCATGGGCTAGTTGCGCAGGAACCGCATTGCCGTGGCAGGCTGTCAGTTCGTTCGTGTAAATTCGAGCATCTCCGCGTGCACGTGCCAGTCCCAGAAAAAAGTCCTGAAGCGCGAAGTCGTGGAAAACGGCGATGCCGGCGTGCCGGCGCATCGTTTCGTAGACGCCTACGTGATACCGGTGATCGTTACCCATGTGGTAGAGCAGCGCGTCGAAGCTATTGAGTGTGTCGAGTGCAGTTGGGTCGCGGATGTAGTCGCGCACAGGGAACCGCCCGCGGAGATCTTCATTCGCTGGTTCGAAGCCTTCCACGAACAGTGTTATCTCTGCTCCTTGGGCGAGGTGCGGTAGCAGCTCTTCGCTGTAATCAGCGATGCCTGACGGCTGCGGTCCTAATGGACTGAAGTAAGCGATTTTCATGAAGCCGCGCGTTCAGCTAAGCGGTTTGTGTCGTCGTAAACTACTCAATCACAAAACTGAAGGAGATCACAAAGCAGCATAGCGTTGCTAACGCTGCAACCAAAAAAGGATGCGACGAGGAAGCTTCGTGTGTGAGCCTTGTAGCATAACAAAGCACGCACTTCGTTGACCCAAGCGGCTTCGCTCTCCACCTGTTGGGACTTGTTGTTTCCGACGTGTTCACGAACATTGTCCTCGCGGTCGACTTATTGCCTGATCCACTCACCTTCTTGACATAGCGACCTAGGCCAACAACAATTGCCGATTCTCAGTGACGTACCAGCGAATGTTAAACAACTTGTCTTCGGCTGGCGACATTCCCGGTTACGTCGAAATCGCAAATGGATTCTAAGCGCGCCAACCTAACATCTGAAACGTGGGATGACAACACCGCTCCTGGCGGAATACCGGGCACCTCAGCAGCAACCGCCGAATGCGCTACATGGCGAAACACACTTGCTCGAGTCGGTGCGATTCCGGTCGTGCGTGACTTATTCATTGTGTTCGTCTTCTGTCTTTTCACAGCAGCTCTGACCGCACCTTATGTGGGCCATTTGAAGAATGCAGTTGTTGATACAGGCGATCCTTATCTGGTCTCCTGGATCCTTTGGTGGGATTACCACGCGACGTTTACTAATCCTCTTCAACTGTTTCATTCCAACTTGTTCTATCCCTTTCGATACACGTTGGCTTTCAGCGAACATTGCTATGGGATCGCTTTTCCATTTTTCCCATTGTTCGCACTTGGCTACAAGCCTTTGACTGTACATGCGGTGGCAATGTTTTTCGGGTTTGCGCTTTGCGGTTATGGCGCATTCAGGCTGGCTCGCACGCTTACGGGATTGTCGAGCGTAGCATGGATCGCGGGAATCATCTTTGCATTCGTTCCCTATCGTTTTCACATCATGTCGCACCTGCCTTACTTATTCGCGGTGTGGATTCCACTTTTGTTTGAGGCGCTGGTCCTATTCGTAAGAGAACGAAGCTGGCGACGCGCAGGATGGCTTGGCTTTACGTTTTTCATGAACGGTATAAGTACGATTTCGTGGTTTTCAATGTCGTTGGTTCCACTTGCGATTATTGCGGCTATACTTTTGACGCGATACAGATTGTGGCGAGAACGGCGTTTTTGGTTACGTAGTGCCGCATCGTTAATTGTGGCCTCCATCGCGCTCTTGCCGTTTATGTTGCCTTACGTTTGGGTGATGAGGCTTTATGGCTTCACACGAACGATCGAAGAGATCAAAGGCAATTCTGCGCTGCCGATTGATTGGCTGTCAGTCGAGAACCGAAACAAGTTGTGGTACGGAATGGGCGAAGCAGTTCCGGAAGGCGCGCGCTTTAAGCTGTTTCCTGGATTGCTGCCAATCCTCTTCTCGGGAATCGCTGTATTCCCCCGACCACTCGAAAGCACAACGGTTTTAACCAGCATTGGTGGAACGCGGTGGACCCGCCGACTCGATCTGTTCATTTTTATTGCTTTTGCAATTGCCATCGTGGCAGTCGGTTTTGATAATACCCGGTTTGTTCACGGGATATTTCGTCGCGGAACCTCTGAAGCGGTACTGACGCTGTTTACTGTCGCAATTATTTTCCGCTGTTGTCTTGCATATCCAGGTTGGTTGCGGGCAAAGCACGCAAACTTCATCGAAACGCTACGTGCACCGTCCCTGAGTGACACGTTTTGGATCGGAGGCGTTTTAACTGTCGTAGGATTTTGCTATTCGCTAGGCTGGAACTTCTTTTTCTACAGGATCTGTTACGACGTGCTGCCGATATTTCGAAGCATGCGTATGCCATCACGCGGCGCTATGTTCGCTTACTTAGGTCTTGCCTTACTCGCCGGGCTGGGCGTCAAACGTGCAAGTGAGATGCTCGTACAAACGAGACGTTCGTTTCGTCCACTCTGGTTTTTTACTTTAAGCAGTGCGCTTTTATTAATTGAACTGAACGCGGCGCCCTTGAAGATCGTTCACGGAGAGGCAGAGCCTGACGCTGTTACTTTGGCTCTCAAGCAGACTTCGATGCGCGGTGGCATAGTAATCTTGCCGGCAGGACCAGAAGTGAACCACCGGTATATTTTACGCGCCGCCGATCACCAGAAGCCGCTGGTTGTCGGCACCTCCGGTTTCAATTCGCCGTTTGAGGAGCAGATCGAAATACAAACTGCAAACGGCGCCTTGAAGTCGAGCTTTATGGATTTTCTCGAGAGCGTTCCCACGTCATACGTCGTGATCGAAAACAGATCCCTTGCCTCAGATCGTCGTTGGGGGTATGAAGCATTTCTATCGCGGGAAGTATGTGCCGGTCGACTGGCTTTTTTGAAACGCTTCCCTGGACAAACCGATCTCTATGCCGTAACCAAAACGGAGCCCGAGTTGAAGTCCACCGGTCCGCTGCCATTTGCAGTGGACCTGCGCGAGTGGAGCGCCCTGGTCGAGACAGACGCGATCAACCTGCTGGGTCATTTCACTACCTGGAGCCAAAGACTCGTTCGTTTACACGTTGCAACGTCGGGTACATTCCCGCGCTTCAGCGACTTTATTCGAGATGTGAAAATCATTGGACATGGTGTTGTTCCGAATTTCGAAGAGCGGGACGAGCTGCTTGAAAGGAATTTCCAGGAATTCGTTTCAAACTGGATGAGCCACGCATCTTTTAAAAAACGTTACGACTATCTCCCTGACGAAGATTACGTCAGGCTAGTTTACTTAAATGCGGGATTGACTTTGCCGCCAAAGGAACAGAGTGCGTTAGTTGGATCGCTGAAAAGCAAAGCCGAGTCGCGCAGATCCTTGTTGATGAAACTTGTTGATGATCCCAGATATCTTCAAAAGGAGCAGAACCGGTCGCTCGTCTTGCTATTTTATTTCGCATACTTTGGCCGCAATCCCGACGATCCTCCTGATCGAAACTTTGATGGGTTCAATTTTTGGGTTCAGGATCTTGATGAACACCACGATCTCACCAAACTGTCGACTGCGTTTGGAGATTCGATCGAATATCACTTATTGCAGCAACAACATTAGAAATTTTGCAATTGACCTAGTACCTGCTGATGCTGCTGGCGCTACTCTTCCTAATCGGATCGGCGATCCTCGGCGTTTGCCTCGTGCGCCGATTGTTTCATTCCGCTCTTGATGGCCTCGAACAACTTTGCGGCGGTGTGGTTGTTGGGTGGATTCTCAGTATAACTGCTGTTTACTTGCTAGCACGGTTGCAGGCGAGACTCAGTCGTCCCGTTGTGCTTTGGACAACTAGTGTAATCTGGCTCGTGACCGTTCCTATTTTCATCCATACACTCCGACAACATTGGACAGTTCCATTTCGATGGAAACCGAATTTCGCCGGAGCGTTGCTGTTGGTTGCGCTGTTCAGCCCGATCTATTGGAGTCTGTTCGCCAGCCATTTTTTCCCTCAGGGTCCCGGTGGCCTCTATTCCGGTGGCAGCGCATACGCCGACATGAGTTTCCATGCAGCTCTGTCGACGTCTTTTTTGTACGGCGAGAATTTCCCGCCGGCCTACACGCCTCGAGCGGGTGAACCCCTTCTTTATCCGCTATTACCCGATTTCCAAACTGCTGTGTTGATGCAGGCCGGTCTTACGATGCGTAACGCGTTGCTGCTGACTTCGATGACGCTTGCGACTGTTGCGACCGTACTAATATTCGCTTTCGCGTTGCGAGTCGCGCGCAACCAGATCGCGGCAATACTGGCCACGATACTCTTTCAGTTGAACGGTGGTCTGGGATTTGTGGATCTGATTCGCGACTGGTGGCAGAGCGGTAAATCATTTCTGCAGTTTTGGTCCACATTACAGTTAAACTACGCGCACCTACCGGCGCGAGGACTCCACTGGCCCAACATAATTGCTGACAGTTTTGTGCCACAACGCACCAGCCTTTTCGGATTTCCGATTACTCTGCTGATCCTGATCCTGTTCGCCATTGTTTGGCAGAAGCTACATGCTAAAGAAGCGAACGAAAATGGCACGGGCAACTTTTTTTTGTTTGCTGGCGTTCTCGCAGGGTTCCTCCCCTATTTTCATGTACACGCATACATGGCGGTCGTTTTTCTTAGCGTCGTCCTCTTCCTGCTTCGCCCGCGTCGATCGTGGTTGATGTTTTGGATTCCCGCTGTTCTATTGGCCGCGCCTCTGTTTCCGAATTTGCTTAAGCATGCTGCCTCGGGGTCGTTCGTTCGGTTTCAACTGGGATGGATGGGCGCAGCCGAAGCAAACTTCCCATGGTTCCTCTTGCGTAACTTCGGATTGCCGTTGTTGCTCGCCGTGCCTGCCTTGTTTGTCGTCGAACAGCGATGGAGAAAGTTTTACGCCGCGTTCCTGCTATTGCTAATCTTCAGTTTCACTGTAGTCGTCTCACCAAATATTTTTGACAATGTAAAGTTGATGTACTTTTGGCATGCGATGAATAGCGTACTCGTGGCAAGCTTCTTGACGAAGGTTTCGTTTCATTACAAGCAGGCATTTGTTGCGACCGTTTGCGCTCTCCTTTGCGTTGTTACGGGGGTAGCGGCCTTGCAACACGAACGCCTCAACCACTCCCTGTTGTTCAGCAATGAAGAAATCGCTGCGGCGAACTTCGCAATAGAGCAGACTGACCCCAAAGCTTTGTTCCTCACCGCTCCGGTCAGTAATCAGCCAATTCTGTGTCTGGCTGGCCGGCCGGTGTTGAGAGGACCGACAGTGTGGCCGTGGAGTCATGGCTATGAATTTCGGGACCGGGAAGCCGACATCCGGCGCATTTATTCCGGGTCATCAGACGTATTCGATCTCTTGCGGTACTACGGTGTGAACTACATTTACTTGGGGGCGGCGGAAAAGGATCAATTTCATGCAGACCCGAATTATTTTACCGGCCACTTCCGGGTTGCATTCCAGGCTGCGAGCCTCACGATTTTCGATGTGCGCGATGTGCTGACCAACACTTCTTCAAACGTCACGCGCAGGGATCTTGCAGCACGTATTGATTACGATCCATTTGCGTTGCTGGTCCACTTTCCGGAGACTAGCTTCTATGTCTACCGTCTCTGGCTTGTCTCACATGCGCGCCCTCCCCGACTGAGTGAGTTTCTTACGTCGATGCGAGTGCTGGGAGCAGGCCTTTTCCCGGAAGCTGCGGATTGGAAATCGCAACTTGCGAGAAACGAAGCTGACTTGGTTGCAGAGCTGACAGGAGCACCAGAGTTCAGCGCGAGTCACGAACGTGAGTCAGACACTGAGTTCACGAACCAACTGCTAAAAAATGCCGGTCTTCCGCTCAACGATTCTTTCGCTGTGGCCATCCGAAACAAAATCACCTCACGCAGCGAATCGCGAACGACAGCTTTGCAAAAAATTGTTGCCACCAAAGAACTGTACGGTCGCGAATACAACAAGGCTTACGTACTCGTGCATTATTTTGGATATTTGGGGAGGAATCCGGATGATCCGCCAGATTCGAACTATCTGGGATTTGAGTACTGGAAAAAAATTCTGGACGACAGCGGTGATTATCGGAGCTTGAGTCGCGCGTTTTTGGAGTCGCACGAGTATAGCAAATTGTAAGCTTTCCAGGTTGTTGTTGTTCAATCCGTACCTTCAGTTCCCGCGCAGTGCTCGGTAAAATCATTACGGAAAAGACAAATTGTACTTGACGTTTCCGACTTCCAAAGGGAAGACTGTCGCAGCCATTTTGAAACACAGCTCCTAAGTACTCCAGTGCCCTCGAATGAATTTTGATCAGGTAGAGCTATCTCGGTCCCCGTCCCCACTGCAGCAGCCGGCATGCTTGTCGGTTGTCGTGCCAGTCTATAACGAACAATCAACGCTGTCTGAAGTCATAACGAAACTTCTCGACGTCCCGCATCTTCTGGAGATCATCATAGTTGACGACTGCTCGACCGATCGTTCGGCTGAAGTCGGAGAACAGCTTGCTGCTCTACACCCGGAAATTCGCTGCGTTCGTCACCAAAAGAACGCAGGCAAAACCGCAGCCCTAAAAACCGGATTCGCACTCACAACAGGCGACATCGTGATCATCCAGGATGCAGACCTTGAATATGATCCGACTGAGATAAGCGGTGTTATTCAACCGATTCTCGATGGCCACGCGGATGTTGTTTACGGATCTCGTTTCTTGGTTCGCCATGCAGCCAGGGTGTTGTATTTCTACCACTTTCTCGGAAATAAATTTTTAACGTTCCTGTCAAACACCCTCACTAACCTCAACATGACTGACATTGAGACCGGCTACAAAGCGTTTCGCGGCGACATCATTCGGAATATGCGAATCGTTTCGACCCGATTTGGATTCGAGGTTGAAGTCACAGCTAAAATCGCCAAACTCAAAACTGCGATTTACGAAGTTCCGATTAGTTACTATGGTCGCACCTACGACGAGGGTAAGAAGATCGGTGTGCTCGACTTTGTTGCCGCATTATGGCAGATAATTCGATTTAATTTATTCTGTCGTGTAGGTGGTTCCTTCCGACGGTTACCGCAAATGCAGACGCGAGCGAACCGCAGACCATCCAGTGCTCTGGAAAGCTAATTGTTCCCGCTTGCCCGAATGTCTCTACTAATGAACCAGAGTTTCACTTACACCGGCCACGAGTTGGAGGTGATGAATAACGCGCGCAACTACCACAAGTGGATTCTCAGCGCGTTCAAATCGTATCTCGCGAGTCATGTTGTGGAGGTTGGTGCGGGGGTTGGATCGTTTTCGGAGCTCATACTCGCGCACCACACACCGCAAACATTTTCGCTTGTCGAACCTTCCGCGCATACTTACGAGGAGTTATGTGTGCGGATCAAACAGTTTCAGACGGATTCTAAAACCGTTGCTTACCACGGCACGTTCAGGGACGTTGTTGGTAAAATTTGTAAGGCGCAATCACCAGACACGGTGATTTACGTCAATGTTCTGGAACATGTCGAGGACGATATTGCGGAGTTGGACGCGGTGCACGATGCGCTGACAGCCGGTGGCCATGTTTTGATATTTGTGCCTGCTCTACCCTGGCTTTACGGCAGCTTTGACAAAATGGTGGGCCATTTTCGACGCTATCGAAAGTCGGAACTTGAACATAAGTTACGGAAAGCGGGATTCAAAATTGTCCACTCTCGTTACTTCGATTTTGCCGGCGTGATTCCGTGGTGGATCAAATATCGAATTCTACAGGAAAGCACAATGGAACCCGGCGCAGTTAAGTTTTATGATCAGTTTATCGTACCGAGCATGCGTCGGGTTGAGACGCTAATGCCAGTGTTGATCGGCAAGAATTTGATTGCGGTCGGAAAGAAGCGAGTGTAGAGCCTACAACAATGGAAGTCGCTGCAATTTGTGCTTTGCCGCAGGATGCGGTGGCTGCACCCAGCCGGAATGTTCTGATGCCAACTGGGCCCCGGTGGGGGCGCCGTATTACTGAAAGCGGAATAGAACCACGCCACAGATCGGGGCGACGACGTTTGAAACTGTTTGACGCTTAATTTCTGGGGCCAGTTATTGGGAAACTCCGGTCACGCAGCACTGACGAGCTTCTCCACTACATACGACCATGAAAGATTCATCGCCTGCAGCTTCTCTCGACCACGCAACCCCATTTGACGCGCCCGATCACGGTTGCTGTATAACTCGTCTAGCGCCTCCGCGATTGCCCGAGGATCTGGCTCCACAACCAAACCTTCTCGACTGTCTTCGATAAACTCAGTTGCGCCACCCCCATCCGTCGGTACGACCAGAGGTTTGGCCGATAACATTCCTTCCAAGGTCACATAGCCGTAGTCTTCATCGAACGGCAGGTAACAGACACCAAGTGCGTTCGCGTACAGGTCAAGTATCTCGGTTTCTTCAACGAAGTCTTTGAAACAAATCTGTTCAGCGACGCCCGCCGAACGAATCATCTCTTCATAGTGCGCCCGATCGCTGCATGCTCCAGCAAGGACAATCTTTACCGCTGTCCGCAGATGGCGCGCTGCATCTATTAAAAGATGCTGTCGCTTTTGGGGCTCAAGGCGACTCGGATAGAATATGTAGTCGCCCTGGTTTCCAGCTCGCAACCGTTCTGCGCGTGGCGGAGGATGATAGAGAGGCTCGCTCTGAATCTTATTAAAACGAAAAAGCCTATCGGCAACTGCACGGGAATTCGCGAACACCTTCCGCGCCTGCGGAATCATGCGATTGTCGCAGTTATGAATCCATTCCCGAATGGTTGCGCCATCAGGATACGTAGAAAGGTCGTCGAACTCTGTACCCCACAAATTATAGGCAGAGCGGTATTGATGCATTATCCAAAGAACTTTTCGCTCATGGGCCACGAGATAAGCCGGAAACTTCATGCCGATCACCATATCGATCGTCTTTCCGTTAGCTTCATGCAGGTCCAACAAACGCCAGGCAAGCGCGCCTCGCATAATTTCTGCTGGCGGATACCATTTGAACGGGAGTGCAACTATTTCAGCGTTGTAGCCGGCGCTTCGTAAGGCACACCTGAGTCCTGATACGTGTGCTTCCCCACCACCGGACGTGAAGGGAACCTGCGTCGTACAAATCACGATGTTCTTGATCATGAAAATAATGTCGACAAACAATTAGTTTGTCGCGGTGGGCTAGCTTAAGCTGTAACTTTGCACGACCTCGATATTGCATACCGCGATCGAAATCTCCCGGTCATCCCGCACCTCGTGGAGTCCCGGTCGCGGTTGCCAGGTACGATCGGCCCGCAGTTCCATTTCAAAATTCCCGTCATTTCCTTTCGCCAGTTCTTCAGGTAAGAGGACACGAACAGTAAGCCAGGCAAACGGTTTGATTATTGAAAACCAGCAGACGCGCCCACCGTTGAGGACCATATCGACGGTAAGCGGCGTCTCATTGACATCGGACATGTGTGTAATAACATCAAAGGAGATTTCAGAAACGCCTGGCAACTGAAAGCTGATGCGCCCTCTGCCACTCATCCACCGAGCAACCGGCGGCAGCATATTCGGTTCGTACCACCCATCGTCAAACAAAACGTCTGGATTCCTATCCAGGCAGAAGGAATTTTGTCCAGTAAGTTTACGTGTCAGCGGGAAGAGCTGTTGACGGTCACGGTGTTCGTTGTAGAAACTCCCAAGCTCACCATCCGACGCCTTGAGAAAAACATACAAACCACCCTTCGGCAAATGGAGATTCAAGTCCGAGATCTTTCCAAACACATATCCCATAGCGATATCGAAAGCGCGTCTCTCGTTGAACGACAAACCACGAAGGTACTCGATGAAATCAGATTCGAATCGCAAACCATATTTGTCGCTTTGCTTGATGAATTCTTCGGCGCTCAAACAGAGGGTATACCGGGGCTCCCACGCTACATGCTGGAAGAACCTCTGAAAGCGCTCGGCATGTTCCTGCTCTTCCTCGAGACCGACGTGCCCGTCGACTGCAATGAAGCGACGCAACTCCTCGCCTGTCATCTCGTCATAGTCCTTCTGCGCCCTACGATCAATGCATTCGATTCCGTGCATCGTCACGCCGTCAGTCTTGAGCACGCGCTTAATTTCGGCAAGTACAATGTCTTTTTGTTCCGTCGGAACGTGCCCGAGTACGTCAAGGCTAACCACATAGTCAAACTGTTCGTTGGCAAATGGAAGCTCGGTCAAATTTGCTGCATAGGTGACGTCATAACCGTTTTTGCGGGCAGCCTTTGCACACTCACTCGAAAGATCAACGCCGGCGAGAAACACTTTCTTGCGTTTCAACAGCGCCAGCATGCCCGCACCACATCCGAGTTCAAGAATCGATGAACCGGAACGTACGTTGTCATAGACCCACATTGTGCGAGCGAAACGAATATCGAACCGATCGAGCGTCTTGAAATACCTTTGGTCCAATACTTCATCTGAGACGAATTTGGTGCGGTAAAACTCTGCAAGGTCAGAAATTCCCGCCCGTGCATAAAGGTCATCAGCCATGATCTTGTGAAACCAGGGATTGGTTATTGGCTTGAACGATCCATCGTCGCTTCTCGTGATACGACTTCACGTCGAACACGGTCGAGCAGTACGGCCGTCTCGCTTGCCTCAAGCGAAAGTTGCTTAAAACAGACGCGCTGTTCTTCAGTGATGCGGTCGTTGTTCTCACGCATTGCTCGTTCGAGTTCTGTCATGGCGCCAACCGCCCGGCTGTGCACCTTTGCTAATTCATCGTTGGTCTGTTCGATGACATTCCAGAGGCGGCGCAGCTCAGCCGATTGCTGTTCGAACTGAACGCGCACCTGCATCAAAGCCGACTCGAGCTGTGGGAGTTTCTCGAGCGCTGCCTTCACACTTTCGGCGAGCGTGCGCACTGATGAAATCGCATCATGCTGCTGTTCAAGTTGACCAGCGATTTCGAGCATTGAGGAGTGGACGGCAGCGTTGAAGTTAACCTGCTCCCACGTGAACCATCGCATCAAGCCGCCGACCTGACGTTTTATCCACAACTCGAACTTTGCCGCAGCGCCTCGCCGATTGCTGACAATAGGAGGCAAACTGTTCCACGCGCGTTGAAGAGTTGCAGCATGTGCTCTCAGAGACATCAGCTGATCAGAAGTCTCCGCGCCTGTCCCGTTCGATTTTTGCGGTGCGGTTGGCGGCTGCTCGATCTGCTGCAGATAGACCCGGTTACGGATCTCGCGGAGGATTGTTTCGATTTCGTTATCAGACATGGCTTAGGGTTCCGACTGGCGTTGCAGTCAGCACTGCGCTTCCAACGGTACACTTGTGATTGAGATGCTTCACCGTGGCCGTTGCGTTCAGATTCGCGACACCCTCTGTTAATCGTGGGCTGACTACACGGAAGAAGATAACGCCATCCAACCAATCGAAGGCCTTTCCATCCCGACTATGGATTGCCAGAGAGATGGAATATTGGTCGATGCCCAACCAGCAGTTGAAAGCAAAGTCAATTTCGACTTCTGCGCCTGTGGCAAGCGCATCAAGGTCCAACTCCCGTTCTTTCGTATTCGTACCATAAGCGTTAATGCCGAGTCGATTTCGGATCAAGAAACCAATCACTGCATCTTCGACGTCGCTTTTGAACCGCACCGCCACCCTTAGATTCAAAGGTTCTCCGGTATCAACGATTTCAACGCGTTGTTTCGACTGATTTCTGATCTCCGCACCAATAATTTCGGCGCTACCATCGCCATGACGGTACGTGAAGGTGAGCGGCGGAAGATCGGCTATCGCCAGGCTTGAATTTGTGGACGCTGCGATGTCGGCTTCATACGCCTCCTCGCGTTCCATGACAATCTTCTGATAACAGTTCAACACGTCGGCAGGAGTTCCGTCTGTAACAATTCGGCCCGCATTGAGCAAAATTGCGCGGTCGCAAAGAGCTCGAATCGCGGCGGTGTCGTGCGAAACGAAGAGAATGGTAGCGCCTCGCTCATGCAGCTCTTTCAGCCTCCGCAAGCAGCGATGCTGGAAGACCGCGTCACCAACTGCAAGCGCTTCGTCGATAATCAGGATGTCAGGTTCAACGCTCGCAGCAATGGCAAACGCCAGACGAACATACATTCCACTTGAATAGGTTTTAACCGGTTGTTCAATGAATGGTCCAATTTCAGCAAATCGCTGGATCGCGGGAAACAGTGATTCAGTTTCGCGCCGCGAAAAGCCCATTAGGGCAGCATTCATAAATACATTTTCAACGCCGGTAAATTCAGGATCGAACCCCGCGCCTAATTCGAGGAGTGCAGCGATGCGACCCTCATGCCATACCTCCCCGATTGTTGGTTCGAGCGTTCCTGCAATTATCTGCAACAAGGTGGATTTACCACAGCCATTCGGGCCGAGGATGCCAACAGTGGTTCCGGCTTCCACATCGAAAGTGATGTCACCGAGAGCCGAAAACGTTTTGTGCCGACGAAGGCGACCACGTGTCAACGATTCTTTAAGGCGGTCACCAGGCCGGTTATAAATGCGATATTGCTTCGCGACGTTGTCGACGCGCAGTGCAATGGTCATGCACGAAATGTAACAGAACTATGGACACTGAGCCAGAGTTCGGCCAGCGCGTCGCCGTACCAAAAAAAGCCTGACCGGTACCAACCTGTACCGGCCAGGCTCTGATCAGTTGCCTTCGCTATTTTGTCTAGCTTGGCCCGAACCGTTGTCTGTATTCAGAGGACGCTATGAACGCCTTTACCATTTCTGCGCTAATGAAATTACCGTTAAAAGCGTTTAGTTTGTTAAGCCAGAAATTGAACCCGGCTGTATCTGGGTCTCGGCGCAGGTACCCGAAGTACTCCATAGCCACGAACGCGGCATTGAACTCGCGAGTCCGCAGTTCTTCGGCTTCCGCTACCTTACGAAGAACCGTGGCGCGTGTGTCAGTTCCACCCGTCAAGCTGGCGACCAGTGCGTTCCGGAAAGTGTCAGCCGCCGGGAAATTTCCACGAATCTCTCCGCCCGCAAACTGACGCGTGTGGAAGTTAATGTAAGCGCGTCCACTCCGCAGGTTGTCTAGTTGAGCAGCCAACGTCGTGCCATTACCTTCGGGAGCGTCCCATTTGCCGCTAAAGATTCCACCAACGCCCGAAGGCAATGGCGCGAAAACTTGATCGTTTGGATTGTTGTCGTTGAAAGGTGAACCGAAGAACCCCCAAACGACTGGTCCGTTGACCCCAGGCGCCACGGAAGGTCCGGCATGAATGTGGGCGGCAGTTAAGTTGTCATTTGTGTCCACTGTTTGCGATCCAGTGACGTCAATGTTGTTAACTGTGGCAGAGAACGTCATCGCGGTCTGCGCCGAATTGAATTCGAATCTCGCAGTGCCGAATGAGGACGGCCGCGCAGCTCCCGTGGTAGTCGTGGGAACTGTCGGCGGCACTTCTTGATCGTTCGTTAGATTAACCACGAACAATCGTAACTCAGATGGCGACAAGTTTGCCGCAGCCAATAACGCATCCACGTATTGTGCGTTTGTCAGCGTAGACGGGTACTTGGATACGAATTCAGGACGCGTAACAAACTGATTAAAATACGCAACCGTGTTTGCTTCAAGAACAGCATCGGCGCCGGGAGCTCCGAATACAAAACCCCTCTGAAGCGCTTGAGTGTCGCGCTCGAAGTTTCCATATAGGACTGGAGCGGGAGAACCACCGCTGGCGTTTGGCCCGAACGCAGCCCGATGAGTCAGATAGGCAAGTAGCCCCGTTTTCTGAAATTCGATCGAAAGGAAGAATGCAGCAGACACATTCACCCGTTTCGACTCGATGCACTGAGTGTTCGAACCACAGGACGCGATCTCATTCACCCAGAATGCAAGACCCGCTGCATCCGGCTCGCGGTTAAGGAAGTCGAGATATTGTTGTCGAACGAAGAAAGTGGCGTCGTCCACGGGGTTTGCTGTTGGCGCTACAACGTCGTTATCCAGAATTGTAATAACCGCAATATTCGGGCTACCCAACCCGACGCCCGTTCCGGTCGGATTGCTCAGAGCTAAATTGATTTCCTCATCCCCTTCAACGAAGGTGTCGTCCACGATCAAAATTCGAAATGTCTTGCTGGTCTCGCCAGGTGCGAAGGTCAGGGTGCCCTCAGCTATTTCATAATCGCTCTTTTGACTCGCATGGCCCGTTTGTGATTCGTCAAAGGTGTTGTAATTGATTGTTGCAGTACCAGAAGTGTCTCCGGCGCGGACGACGGTAAAATCTACGTGGCCACCAGTCTCATTTACACCGAAGTGATCGGTCGCGAACTGAATGAGCGACGTCGCTTGAGCAGTAGTGGGATTCAATTTTCCGAATAGCCCATGCTCTTCTTCGGCGATACCGGCTGTGAAGTAAAGTGTATTGACGTCGCCGCCGCTACCTCCGTTGCCAAATATCAAGCTCCATAATTCGTCTATCACAATGTCCTCGTTGGCTTCATTTTTCAGCGTGCCGAGGAAAGCTCCGGTGGTTGGGTTGAAGGCGTTGATTTTACCCGCGTCAGAGAAATTGCCAACCAGAAGTGCGCCCCCAAAAATGCCAAAGCTGGCTGGTGCGATTACCAGTCCCCACGGTGCATCGAGTGGACCATTGTTAATGCCGAAGGTTAGGTCTCTGACACCATCGGTATTGAACTTTCTTACGAAACCGAAACCTGCTCCGTTCTGGCTGCGGCCGTCCATACCAACTTTGGCATATGTGACGTAGAGTGACCCGCCGAGATTTAGTATGTTGAATGGAGCGTAGCCTGGTGGAATTGTCGGATCCAGGAAACCACCGATGACCGTTGTGGCTGTGAATGTGCCATTGAATACGTCAACGTGATTGTTTGCGAAGTCGGCAGCGTAAAGTCGATTTCCTCCTGCGTTGGAGCCGATAGCCAGTCCCGTATACACATGGCCAGGCATACTGACTTGATTCTGTGCCGCGGTACCACTCGCGCCGTTCCACGCGGTGATATTTCCCGTAATGGAATCAAAGATAAAAAGCGAGGCAGCAGGTGAACCACCTCCTGGCGGAGTAATTTGAAAGTCACTCGTTGAATTGGCAACGACTCCCGTAGGTAAACCACCGGGAATAGTCACTGTGGACGGACTTGGATTTAGCACGACGGGTGCTCCTCCCACATCGCCGCGCACCAGTTGTGCTGTACTCGTTCCGTTGTTGGCGATCCAGAAGGGACTTGTCCCACGAACAGTTATACCCCACGGATTTACGAGCAGGGGATCAAGCACGGGCGCCAGGCCGGGGATATCAGAGAGCAAGTTAGTTTGACGATAGGCAGAACCGGGAGCAATGACAGGGATGTTCGGCTGTTGCGTTCGTTGCAAATTCGGCGCTGCGCGTTTTGCAAGGGTCATTGCAGGTGTAACAGGCAACATGGAAAGATATAGAACTGAGCTCAGTGAAAAGCCGACAATCGCTCTTGAGTGACGTTTTCTCAGTCGGATGTGAAGCATTGAAAAATTTCTCCTTGACTGCAGATAGTGTTTTGGACTGACCTTGAGTGGCCGATGTGGTTACACCCAGGCATAGCTTTGGAGACAGGTACTTTTTGGGGGATATGGAGTTTTTCGATCCAATTTCCCGCGGACCAAACAGAGACGAAACGGCACGGAGGAACAAACAGCCTGAAGACTTTTGCAGGAAACGCGCAAACTCTATGCTGCGCGACACTTGCTGTCAAGATTTTTCGTCTACTCAAGCCAACGCTGTTCGGGTTCGGCGCGCTGGAATCGTTGAATCTGCATCGGCTTGCGGTAACGAGAAGGTTCTGCTTAAAATGACGCTTCTTTATCAGCGGGTGTCGATCGCTTTTCACTCGTGTACGGCTGCTGCTCAGCTCCCCGAGCGCATCTAATCCACTCGTCTTTATTTCGGAGGATTTCGTGAAGCAAGCTTTCTGGGTTTTGTGCGCCATCTTCGTGTCTGTTGTCACAAGCGGCGCTGTCTCGTCGGTCGCGGCTCAGTCGACAAGTCCCACTCCGGATCCTTTTCTAGTACAGCTAACCTCCACGCCAGCTGCGTTCAGTTCCTTTGTCAATGACATGAGCGGGAACGGACGCTTTGTCGTGTTTGAATCAAACGCGGACGTTTCAACCGAACGTTCGGCAGGCCGCAACAACGCTGATGGCAATCGTGAGATATTTCTGGCGGATTATGCACAGCGCCGAATCTTTCAGATTACCAACACAAAGAATGTCCCAAACCCGGTAGCGACACCGAGTCCAACACCAACACCCAGTCCAACGCCGACACCGAGTCCTACCGCTACGCCGGTTCCAACACCAGCGGATCTGACTATGGTGAAGATAGAAATCAGCAACAACAGACCGATGATTAGTTTTGCGCCTGCGGCAGATGGGAGTGGCAGGCGAGTGTTTACAATTGTCTTTAGTTCTAATGCGCCGAATCCCGGGAACTTCGACGGAACCGAAGGCTCTCTCGCTACCGATGCTAATCAGGAGATCTGGGTTTATCAGTTGCCGCAGGTGACCGACGTCGATCTTACTGTGGGCGCGGATTTAGAGTTACAGGATCTTACGGCGGGGACGTTCACACGAATAACTAATACTTCCGCAAGTCGCCTGCCAACGGCCGGTTCTTCGACCGCACTACCATTCGTCGCTGATGACAATCGCGAGGCTTCTATTAGCGATGATGGAAACATCATCGCGTTTGTCTCCACGCGTGATCTGGTTCCCAGCGTAGGCAATGCGGACTTTAACCCGGAGATCTTCTTCTTCAATCGCACTACATCGACTTTCACGCAGGCAACAAAGACTCAGGATCTCGTCAGTCAGGGACTATTGATCCTGCCTGTGTTTAATTCAAATCCGTCGTTATCGGCCGACGGATCGACGGTCGCCTTTATTTCAAATGCGAACATTGGCGGCAACAATAGTGATGACGCGCAGGGTAAGGGCAATGCTGAAATTTACGTTGGTAATTTCAGCGGTGGTGCCGTGAGCGGAATTGTACAGGCAACAAAAACGAAAGCTGGAGCGAATGGTCTAACTATTAACGTGCTTAGCCCTGGTCGTCGGCTAAGCCGCGACGGCAAAACAGTGGCCTTTGAATCGCTCGCAACAGACCCGAAAGCGAATTCAACCACGAATGAATCTTTCTTCGGAGTGTTCGTCTACAACATTGCGAGTGATCAGTTTACGCAGGTTGCGCAACGCGCTACCGCATCACCCGGCGACATTATTCGCTTTCCAACTTTTACCGACTACGATCCAATAACGCTTAGTCCGGCATCGCTCGTTTTTGCCTCAGCTCTCAACTTCCGCCCTGACGGCACATTTCCGGCCGCCGCACAAGACGCTGAAGGTTTAAATGTAACGCGAGCTCCGCAGGTCTTCGCGACGCAATTACCTGCAAGTTCTTCGAACACTTTCACACGGTTGACCAACACTCCGACTGTGCCGGTCTTTAGTGGCATTCGGCCGATAACTAGCGCCTCGCGTAAGCGGACATCATTCAATATGGCCGGCGTCGAACTCGGAGGGGGTAATGCGGATCTCTCTTCCGAGGTCTACTACCTGCTGAGTCCACAAGTCACAGCTGACTCTGCCACCGCATTAACTTTTTTCACTGGCGCCAGTAACATGCCGGTCGCAACGGCGACACCTGTACCGAGTCCGACTCCATCGCCAACTCCAACACCAAGTCCTTCGCCCGGTGTTGCGCTCGGCCTTGCGCCCGGTGAATTGAGCATCGTGCGCTCCACAGTCGATCTTGCGCCGTCGAACGCCTCTTCTTCCGGTGGCTCAGAAACAAAACGAAGCCCGGCACTTCCCGTCGAACTTAATGGCGTTTCAGTTGCCGTTAATGGTGCTGCTGCCGGTCTTTACTTCGTCGGTACATCGCCACAGCAGATTAATTATGTGATGCCACTCGGCGTCTCTGGATTGGGCAAGGTGGTCGTTAACATCTTCAACTCTGGAAACAACTCGGATACCGCGTTACATGGTCTGGTCCAGGTTGTTGCGGCACAACCAGACATCTTCAGTTCGACCGGGGATGCGGGAGGTACGGCACTGGCCGTCAATATCACCGATCCGAATGCACGTACCCCGGAACCATTCAATGTCACATCAACAGACGCTTCGGGAGCCACAGTTCCAACGGTGATTGAGTTAACTGTCACTGGAGTGAGATCGGCAGTCCCAGCTGAAGTTACGGTTACGATAGGCACAACGGCGATCAGTGGTGACGCTATTCTTTTTGTCGGCCCGAATCTCCAGATGCCAGGATTCGACATCATAAACTTCAAATTGCCGGCCTCGTTAATGGGAGCTGGTCAGGTACCAATTCTGGTGACGGTTACGAAATCAGGTGTGACTACCGCCAGTCGACCGGCCGATACAGCGCCTAAAATCACAATAAACTAGAGCATTACCTTTACTTCCGTTTGTTCGAACCCGCGGCCGCCTCTGGCCTCCGCGGGTTTTTGATATCTGCAGGAAAGCCGGATCGTTGTCCGCAGATGCGTGATAACATCACGACAATCGGCCGAGTTCCGATGTCCGGCCGATTGTCAGCACTACCTCGCTTATTTTGAGCGTCTCGCGATGAAGTACCCGGTAATCACAATTGCGTTACTTGCACTATTGCTGAGCGCCCGGTCGGCCGAGCTCGATACGATCGACTTCTCGGAAGTAGTTTCTTTTCCGCACGCCACGCGGGTAATCAAATGGCCAAAAAGGACGATCGAGATCAACTTTTCCCTTTCACTGCTTGCCCCTAATCCGGCCATCAAACCGGGCAGCGATGTCATAGGCGCGGCACGCCGTGCACTCCTCCGCTGGTCCTCGATGTCCAATATTAACTTCGTCGTAACGTGGTCGACCGCAACGTCCGTTAGTGCGATCGGCGCGCCCGACGGTGTAAGTCTCTTGACTATAGCTGACACCCCGGAGAACGAAGCTTTCAATGCAGACACAAGTACTGGACGGACCAGAGTGTTCTTCGATCCGGAAAGCGGCGTTATAGCTGAGGCTGACATTTCCATTAACCCGCATCCCAGAACCCAAGACGGCGCAGAGTTACAGTTTTCAACGGATGGCACTCCTGGAACCTTCGATCTGGAGGCAACTATCACTCATGAGGTCGGTCACTTTCTGGGGTTGGATCATTCCAAGGTGTTAGCGTCGACGATGCAAAGCCGGCAAGCCTTCAACGGAATGTTTGGTATGCCGGCTTTAACCGAACGTACGTTGAGCGAAGACGATCGTCGGCGCGTCAGAAGTCTCTATGGAACAAACCAACGCACCGGCAGTGTTGAAGGCGCCTTGCTCGGCACTTCTGCCGGCGGAGTCTTTACTCCACTCAGCAATGTAGGTGTCTGGGCGGAAGATTTGTTGACAGGTCGCGTGGTGGCGAGTGACGTGACTGACAGCGACGGTACATACCGATTAAAAGGTCTGCCCGTCGCGAGGTACAGGATTCTTGCTTCCACTGCGGAACGTGACGATGTTACGGAGGCGCAAGTTTTGCCGCTACGCGATTTTGAAATATCCCCACTAGCGATGGTGCGGGCTGACGCGACTACAGTGATGAATTACAACGTCGTGCAAACTCCTAATCCGGTGTCGCAACTGGTGCCCCGTCTTGTCGGCATCAAAGGCGAGCTCTCGACCGTTGCCATACCTGCGGAACCCGGCAAACGTCTGAAAATGTTCGTATCGGGCGAAGGCGTGGACCAGGTTCCGGCTACAAGCATTTCCATTAACTCACCATTCTTTGCCGTGGATCCTACTAGTCTTGCAAGAGAACAGATCGCAACTGGTTGGCCCGTCATCAGTTTCGACGTTAGCATCGCACCTGAGACGCCGTTTGGCGATTATAGTTTGCGGTTACAGTCGAATTCCGGCGAAACCTCTTTTCTGCCGGGCGTGGTCACTGTCGATCCAGGCGTGTTGATAACATCATCCAACCCTATTGACGACGCCAGGTTTTTTGTAGCGCAGCACTTTAAGGATTTGCTTGGGCGGGAACCAGAATCGGCGACATTGGAGAATTTTGCTTCACAGCTCTTGCAGTGTGCAGGCCGCACCGATTGCTTACGAACAAAACGAGTTGAGGTATCGACCGCGCTGTTTTTGCAACACGAAACCGCTTTAACCAGCGTTTTGAATGCGCTTTATGTAGTTGGCCTTGGTCGTCGACCGCGGTTCGCGGAGTTTGAAAACGATCGTAACGCCTTGCTGTCTGGCGCGAACGATGCTGATGCTAAACGCGCGCTTGTAGATCGTTTTGTTCGTCGCAACGAGTTTCAGTTGCGGCACCCCGCTTCAATAAGGGGTGGTTCTTTTGTCAATGCTGTTGTTGCCTCGATTAATCAGAACTTCGGTCTTGACGTCGCCGCGCAACGTGATGCGTTGACCGGTTTGTATGACGGTACAACTGCCGGACGTGCTGCAATACTGTCGCGGCTGATCTCCGATCCGAATCTGGTCGAAGCACAGTACAGTCAAGCGTTCGTGCTGGGCGAGTATTTTACTTATCTGCGTCGAGACCCGGATGAAACGGGATACAGTTTTTGGGTCAAAACTCTGAAGAGCAAGCCAACGCGTGATCCGCAGGCGGCGCGATCCATGATCTGCGCTTTCCTCAACTCCACGGAATATCAGCAGCGTTTCTCGATGTCTGTAACACACAGCAGCAGAGACTGCGACAATTGATGCTGAAGATCCTCGCCTTTTCCGCTGGCGCGCAATGATATAGTTGACGTGCCATAAATAGTCTGAATTTCTCGCGTGACCGCAATTGAAAGAATCGCTGCTAAGGTACCTCGCATGCCCTTTTTGCGGGGGAAATCTGGAATTGACTGTCAACTCAGTCGAGGATCAGGAAATCATCGAAGGGACATTCCGTTGCACTTCATGTAGTTCATTGTTTCCCGTTACGCGCGGCATACCACGGTTCGCGGATGTCGAAACGATTGAAAGCGAAAAAGCAGCGACGGCCATCGGGTTCGGCTGGCAATGGCAACACTTTACGCAGGAGGATCCGCGTTACCGAGAACAATTCCTTGGTTGGATTGCTCCCGTAGCGCCGGAGTTCTTCCGAGACAAGGTCATACTCGAAGGTGGATGTGGCAAGGGTCGTCACACGCAACTAGTGGCGGGATGGGGCGCTCGTGATATTGTCGGAATCGATCTCAGTGCAGCAGTAGAAATCGCATACGCTGCTACGCGTGCTCTCAATAATGCACACGTGATTCAAGCAGACATTTACAAGTTACCGCTGGCCCGTTGCTTTGATTACGCATTCTCTGTTGGAGTGTTGCATCACCTGCCGGATCCAGAGGGAGGTTTTGTTTCGCTCGCCTCGCGCGTAAAACCTGGTGGTGAGATTTCTGCCTGGGTTTACGGCGCGGAAAACAATGAATGGATTACGCGTTGGGTGAACCCCGTGCGAAAGAAGCTAACATCTCGGTTAAATCGACGTTTGCTTTTGCATTTGTCGAAAATTCCTGCGGCACTGATGTTTGTTGGAACCAAAATCGTTTATGGTCCATTGAACCGATTAGCGCCGGACGTCGCAGGGCACCTCTTCTACAATGAGTACTTGAAATCGATCGCTTTCTTTGGTTGGCGCGAACAGCACACAATCGTGTTCGATCATTTAGTTGCGTCGACAAGTTTTTATCTAACGCGCGAAGAATTTGAGACATGGTGGCGCAATATCGGAGCAACTGACGTTGTAATCGGATGGCACAACGAAAATAGCTGGCGCGGATTGGGTAAGATATAAGGGTCTTGGCTGTTTGGTTTTTTGTAGTGTCAGTTTGTTGGTAGTCGTTGTTCGCGGCTGGTGTTTCAAAATCCGAGGTCATTGAACGAAGGACAAATGCGACCAGCCAACAATTTGACAATCATCAAACAATGCACGACTGACAAACACCAAAGATAAAAGAC
>JBHEMC010000063.1:0-25973 GCA_046262775.1 Pyrinomonadaceae bacterium
CCCACGCACACAACATTACGAGCTGATTCGGCGACAACCAGCTTTGCTCCCTGGCGAGGATTAACAGCGCAGTAGCGCCCATTTCCATCCAGACTCATTGCAAGTGCTCGCCGCGTTTCCTTGATGCGCACTACAGCAGCGTCAGCACCCGGCAAAATTGCGGTGTTTGTCCGCACCATATGATCGTATTGACGATATACCCAACGTTTCGAAGCAATGTTCGGCGAACCTAGCAGACTCAGCAGAGCCTCATTGTGGTCGATTCCCGGCGCATGGAATTCCGAGACATAACTCGGAGTCCGGTCTACTGGACTTATCGGTCTGGCATATTTTGGAGCGGCGTCAGTCAATGCTGTGACCGGAATGTCAGCAACTAACTCATTCTCATGCACCACCTGCATTCTGCCCGTTTCGCGCACGCGTCCAATCACCACCGCATCGAGATCCCACTTGCGGAAGATGTCCATCACCTCACGTTCCCGTCCGGAATGGGCGACAATTAACATCCGCTCCTGCGACTCAGACAAAAGCATTTCGTAGGCTGTCATCCCCTGTTCGCGCTGCGGCACAAGCGAAAGATTCAATTCGATGCCCGTTCCGGCGCGGGCCGCCATTTCACATGATGAAGATGTGAGTCCTGCAGCTCCCATGTCCTGAATGCCCGCGACTGCACCGCTGCGCATTGCCTCAAGACAGGCCTCGAGCAAGAGTTTCTCCAAAAATGGATCGCCAACCTGCACAGTGGGACGTTTTTCCAACGCTTCTTCATCAAACTCCGCCGAAGCCATCGTCGCACCGTGAATCCCATCACGACCGGTCTTCGCCCCGACGTACAGCACAGGATTACCGATACCCGTCGCCTTTCCGAAGAAGATCTGATCGTGTCGCACGAGGCCAAGCGCAAAGGCGTTGACCAGCGGATTGAAAGCGTAAGCATCATCGAAAGCGACTTCGCCCCCGACTGTGGCCACGCCGAACGCATTTCCATAATGCGCAATACCGGCAACAACGCCTGCGAGTAACGATCTATTTCGACGTCCGTACGACGGGTGGTCCAAAGTTCCGAACCTAAGACTATTCATCGATGCAACTGGACGGGCCCCCATCGTAAAGATGTCGCGCAGAATTCCGCCAATACCGGTGGCAGCGCCCTGGAACGGTTCGATAAAAGACGGGTGGTTATGTGACTCAATCTTAAAGGCTGCGCACCAACCATCACCTACATCGACAACACCCGCGTTTTCCCCAGGCGGGACGATTACTCGTTCACCAGTTGTCGGCAATCGTTTCAGATGAACGCGTGACGATTTATACGAGCAGTGTTCCGACCACATGACCGAGAAGATTCCGAGTTCGACAAACGTCGGCAGCCGTCCCAAAAGTTCGGTTATTCGCTGAAACTCCTGTTGGGTCAGATTGTGAGCGGCAACTACCTCGGGTGTGATCTCTTCCATAAAAAAATTATTTGAGTATATCAGTCTCAACTTCTTCGCAAATACAGAACTGCCGGCACGTTTGCGGCTGATCGTTTTGACATCGATCTGCTCTTGAGGCTGATTAGGGCGATCGCTGCGCTCGGATGCTGTAATCGTGCACAGCGCACAAACTATTCCTTGTGATCGAGTATTTTGTCGATTGCGCTACGGAGGTCGGCGGCATCAACACGGCCGAAGTGTTTGTAAATGATTACGCCTTTAGCGTCGTACAAGAACGTCGCCGGCATAGCGCCTCCCCATGTTGGATCCACGGCGTTTATAGCTAACTGAGGATCAGAGACATTCAGCAGATAGGCTGGCATGGTTGCGTTCATCTGCTGAAGGAATTTCGGGACTTCTGTCTTAATGTCTTTTAAATCGTCCAGGGAGATAGTGACGAAATCTAAATTCCGTGACCGGTAGAGTGCATCAACCTTTACGAGATCTGGAAACTCATCTCGACATGGGTCACACCATGTGGCCCAGAAATTTATAAGTAGTGGACGCGAGGAGTTGCGCTTAAGAAGCGCCTTCAACGAATCGACAGTGAGCTCTGTAACCACGGGTTGAGCAGCTACAGTCGTCGTCTTCGCGACACGGCTGCTTGGTGTTTGCCCACGTGCCGCGAAGTTGATAAGCAGTAAGCACGAAAGTGCAATCAGAAAAAACGTACGACAAAACATTATGTAGTCACGCACGCCTGATCGTGCAACCGAAGGCCACGGCAGTAGTCTTCTCGATTGGTTTACCATTCAACGCAGCATCCAGGGCGTCGCGCAATTCACTGGCGTTTATGCCTTCCGGATTTTTGCTGTTGTCGATCCGACCGTGGTACAGCAGTTTGTTGTTGGCATCCAGGAAGTAAGCCTCAGGCGTCTTTGTTGCGCCCAGACGATCCGCGATCTTGTTGCGGGGGTCCTTTAGGATCGCAAATGTCAGATGTTTCTGACTTGCGTGTGCCTTCACCACATCAGCTGGCTCTGTACTATTGGCATTGATGCCGACGACGTTGATCCCGCGCGTTTTGTAATCCTGCGCAAGCTTTTCCATGCGCTCGTTGTAGGCATTTGAAACCGGGCATTGCACTGAAATGAAAATCAACACGGTGCCGTTCTTTCCCTTCAGCGCATTTAATGAGTGGTCTTTGCCGTCAGTATCAGGCAACGTAAAGTCTTCGACCGTCGTCCCGATCACCGGAGGGGCTGGAATCTCGCTGTCGACTCTTTCGCTTCCGGCAACGGCAGCAGCGGCAATCACAAACACGGTACCCAGCAAAATCGAAATGAAGTTATTTGTCTTCATCATTCGTTTTCCTTTCGTGCAGGTAGAAGTGGAATCAAAGATTAGCAGCCTTAAAGCGAGGCTTGCAACCACAGGGCCGGATGCCCTGTTTGACGGCTTAGACACCAGCGTTTAGCATCCGAAAACTAATCGCGGAAGTGAGGTCCATCACATCGATCCGTTCACATTCAAGCTTGTAATTAGTTTGGCCATCATTGTGATTGCCACGATCCATGGGTACGGCGCCGCCTGGCTTGCGATCTGGATGTTGTTTCACCCGTATAGGTCGCTCAAATTTTTAGGTGTGACGGTTTGGCCGCAAGGCATGATTCCGCGGCACCGGGAACGACTGGCCCAAAGCATTGGTAATGCTGTGGGCAATGAGCTGGTGTCGCAACAGACAGTTTTTGACGCACTGTTCGAAACGAGTTTTTTCCAAAGGAAAGTCGACGACTTCGTTAAATCGTACACGGATGAGCTACTCGCGCGCGTCTATCCGTCGTTTATTGACGCACTCCCATCGCAGGCACGTGCTCCGATTCTCGACACCATTTCCGCACTTCAATACCGGCTAGCGGAATACATTGCGGCGATGCTGAAGAACGAAGAAACCGCTAACGCGATTCGAGGTTTTGTCGATCGCCAGGTCGACGATCTCCTCGAACGCCGACTCGGGGACCTGATAACGGACAATGTAGTGAATCAGCTGCAGGAAACCGTGACAGACCGGTTTCACCGTCTTGTCGATGAGCAAGGGTTCGAATCGAAAGTACGCGAGTTCGTCTCCGGCCGTATCGACGATCTCGCCCGTAGCAGCGCAACACTGTCGGAGACCTTTACGCCGGAGACCATAGCGTTTATCAAAGAGCGAATCGATCAGCAAGTCCCACCGATTGTTCATCACCTGGCAGACATCGCTACAAGTCAGAACACCCGCAAACAGATTGGATCTCTGATCAAGCTAGAGGTTGACGAATATTACAAACAGTTGTCGTTATTCAAGAAGATCTTCATCTCCCGCGAACGAATTCACCGTGAAGTCGATGAATTAGTTAACAAGACATTGCCAAGCCGAGTGGAGGATTATCTTCGTGGTCCAGCCTTCGAGCAGGAAGCAGAAGCGTTTCTCAATGCAACCGTGGACAATGTAATGTCGCGACCGCTGAATGAATTGATTGGGCAGATTGACTCGGAAAAATTTGACTTGATTAAGGCCCAAATCGCCGAGCGACTGCTAGAGTTGGTACGCAGTGAGCAACTAGCAAATTCTATTGCTGACTATGTCACGGACTTAGCAGAACGATTTCGTCCGGAGAGCTTTCGGTCAGTACTCACTCAAGTCGATCCGCAGTCTATCCATCGCGGCAAAGAGTTGCTGACCAAAAGTCTTGTTGGCCTTTTATCACGTGACGACACAGCCCGCACAATCAACGGAATCCTAAGTTCACAGATAGAACAGTTGTTGATTTCCCCGATTGGTCGCCTCGGCGATCACGTGTCACCACATTCTGTGGAACGTGCAAGCTCGGCACTCGTTGAGCGGATCACGTTGGCTGCGCGCGAGCGTCTGCCGCATGCCATCGCTGAGTTTAATGTTGGTGGACTGGTTCGAAAGAAGGTCTCTGACTATCCGGTTGAGAAACTCGAAGAACTGGTATTGTCTGTCGCGCAACATCATCTTAAGACAATTGAGTTGTTCGGCGCAGTAATCGGCTTCTTTATCGGCGTAGGACAAGTAATCTATTTTTGGCTGACGTATATCCCTAAACGCTAATTGCGTCTCAGAGGGTTTGGAGTGCGGCGGCAGAGGAAAGCGGTGACGGTGGTTTGTGATTTCTACCCCTAACGCCGAGTTATTAGTGGGAACATAAACGCAGATCCCGCCGTTTTTGGAGTAGGGTCACGACTTTTCCGGATTCGGAAGGGATGTCAAATATGTATTGTGCAAACTGCGGTACGCCTCTCGCTACAGGCTTGAGTTTTTGCAACCGTTGCGGCGTCAGTCTCAAACAAGAAAACGGCCCGACAAGTACAGGCGCTATGGCCTCTTTCCTGTCTGGGATTGCTTTGATCGCTATAGTTGGTTTGGGAGTCATGCTGGCAGGCGCACTCACCTTAAAAAAAGACGGCGGCTTTGGTGAAGAGTTTATCGGTTTCTTTTTATTTCTTGTATTTGTGATCGTGGGCAGCACCGAGGTCTTCCTCATCCGGCAATTGTCGCGATTAACCTCCGGTAAGCAACAGGACAAGACTTTCGCTGTGCCAAAACATCAGCCTTACGAATTGCGTCCTGCTACGGCGGCCGCGTTTCTGGGAGAGCCTGTCGCCAGTGTTACTGAAAACACCACTCGGACTCTTGGGAATGCTCGACGAGAGGAGAAAGGAAATTAAACGATGCGATACCTCATTGGTTACTCAATAGGACTGCTGCTGCTCCTTTCATTGAGCGCGACGGGTTGTCGTTACAGAATTCATGACGAAGTCGCCGGTTCCGGCAATCGAATCAGGCAAAAGCGGGAAATTGCTCCATTCACTTCCCTATCAATGCAGGGAGCGTTTGATGTGGAGATCGTTTGTCAAAAAGACGTTAGTTTTGAGATAGAGGGCGACGACAACATTGTTCCCTTAATAACCACCACTCTCACTAACAACGTTCTCTACATCAAAGCCGCTCAGAGCTATTCGGTCCACGATCCCGTCATGGTGAAGATATCGGTACCAAACCTCGAAGGGTTGTCCGTTGCAGGAGCCGGTAAGTTCGACATATCAGGTCTTAAGAACGATAAGTTTGAAATTGACTGCAGTGGCGCTCCGTTTATCAGGGTATCAGGTGAAACAAAAGTCATTGATATTGACAGCAATGGTGCGGCTAAGGTTGATACTCACAAGCTGCGCGCGGAACGTGCCGTAGTAGATTCCAAGGGCGTATCAAAAATTGATATAGCAGTTGCGGATCAACTCGACGTAACGATATCCGGTCCATCTCAAGTAACCTACACCGGCGATCCAAAAGTGACGAAGAAAATCAACGGACCAGGTAAACTCGCGCAAAAAGCTTCCGATGGCGCATAGTAATTTTGAAGTGCGCCGCCAGAGTCTCACCAAATCGGGAACGCCGCTTTGTCATTGCAACAGACTGACTGCATCACGTTCATCCTTCGCTATAACCAAAGCGAGCGAGGCCATCACGCTCTAACTTGTTAATGCTGCTCCTGGAACGCTTTGATCGACTGTTATTTCCTGTTGACATTCCAGTACCTGCTGAATGACTATTTGCCATTATCGAAAGGAGCTTACTTCCCCAATGACCTATGTCGTCGTCGAATTATGTGTTGACTGCAAGTACACTGACTGTGCCGCGGTTTGTCCTGTTGAAGCATTTCACGAATTACCGGATCGCCTCTATATCAACGCTGATACATGCATAGATTGCGACGCGTGCGTTCCCGAATGTCCCGTCGAGGCAATTTTTGCAGACAGTAACGTACCGGAGAATTACGCACACTGGACACAGATAAACATCGATGAAGCTCCAAACTATCCAGTTATAAGTCAAAAAATTCCGGCATTGCATGGCCCGAACTGTTCGGGACCTGAAGAATAGACATTTTTGCAATTCGTTCAGGAGCGCACGCCCCCACAGTGTGCGCTCTTTTCGTTTCCTGGTCTTAATAGAAATGCAATTCGCTGCGTGCGATATCAATTTCAAACCCGCACAAGGGCGGTGCACCAGTGGCTCAGTTGTTGAATATCGCATAGGGGTCGCCTGACCAGATCCTCCATCTTTGGTCCACAAGCAAACATATTGCCAGGAACTGTCGTCTGCAGATAAGCATCGCTTTACCATCGAAATTTATCGGCGCGGGCGGGACTTCTGGTTTTTCTGAATTATTTCGCTATAATCCGCGGTGGTCCTCGTCTTCTTTCTCAATCTTTAGCGGGCACGACACTCACATGAAAAGTCATTTAGTCTTTCTGACAACAGTTCTTCTATTGTTTGCAATTGTCATTCACCCGACGAGAGTCGAGGCAAAGGACACCTGGATCAGTACGCAAACGAAAAACTTTTTTCTCATTGGCAACACTAATGAAAAGGATCTAAAACAGGTCGCCTTGAGACTCGAGCAGTTTCGCGAAGTGTTTACGCGTATATTCACAAACGCCAACTTCGCATCCCCCGTACCGACAACCGTAATCGTTTTTAAAAACGACAGCTCGTATCGACCGTTTAAATCGAACCCAACGAACGCCGGGTATTTCCAACCTGGACCGGATGTGAACTACATCACCCTCGACGCAGAGTCACGCGGGAACCAGGACGCCTTTTCGATTATTTTTCACGAGTACACTCACTTGCTCGTGAACAATAATGTCGAGAATCCTCCACTGTGGTTCAACGAAGGCCTTGCGGAGTATTACAGCACAGTCGCGATCACTGACGACCAGAAGGTCGAACTAGGCAAACCAATCTCCAACCACGTTTTCTTGTTACGGCAAACCAAGATGCTCCCGCTGCGCACACTTTTCCAGGTCGACAACAATTCGCCTTACTACAATGAGGCGAACAAACAGAGCGTGTTCTATGCGGAGTCGTGGGCCTTACTGCATTACCTGTTGCTTGGGAAAAACGGTCAGGGCCAGCGCGTGGAAATGAGCAAGTTTCTGGATCTGCTCAATGCGAGCACACCCGTCGACAAAGCTTTCGCTCAGGCTTTTCAAACAACTTTTGAAGCAATGGAAAAAGAGTTGAGGGATTATGTTCGTCAGGATCGCTATCGAGTGGTGCTGGGCCACTTCGAACGTAAGATTGAGCTTGATACTGATGTCAAAACGACTCCGATATCCGAGGCTGAAGCGCAGGCGTATCTTGGAGACCTCTTGTTGCATCTTCATGCAAAGGGTAGCGAAGAATACCTGCAGAGGGCGCTCTCTCTCGATCCTGATCTTTCGATGGCCCACGCATCGCTCGCGATGTTACGAGTACGCGAAGGTAAATTTGATGAAGCCCTGAAGAGCTTAGAACGCGCTGCTGCTGCTAATTCCAGTAATTATTTGATCCATTATTACTACGCGTATGCACTAAGCCGGCAGCAACCGGTCGGATCTCAGAGTGTATCCAATTATGCGCCCGCCGTGGCTGCAAAGATCCGGGAAGAAGCTCAGAAAGCAATCGCTCTCCGCCCGGACTATCCTGAGCCGTACAGTTTGCTCGCTTTCGTCAGTCTCGTTACTAATACAGAGGTCGAAGAATCGATCGATCTCTTAAAGCGTGCTCTTACCACAACACCAGGGAGAACGGATTTCGCCTACATGCTCGGCCAATTATATCTGCGGAATTCGGATTTCAAGTCCGCGCGGAAATTTCTTGAGCACGTAGTTGCATCGAACGCACAGGAATCCGTACGGCGACATGCGCAAAGTCTCATCGATCAACTCGCAGTATCAGAGGAACAAAAGAGACTATTCGAAGAACGTAAAAAGCGGGGCATTGCCGCCGCTGCAACCACATCCACATTTGAGGCAACGGAACGGCCTGTTAATACCGGGGACCAGCCAACAGATCCATCGGTCTACCTACGCGAGGCACTGAGAAAACCGCTTGAGGGAGAGATACAGGTGCAGGCAACCTTAGTTCGGATCGACTGCGACGCAAAAGGAATTACATTTATTCTTAACGCAGGCGGTGCATTATTGCGTTTGAGAGCGGCAAGTTTTGACGAAGTAGATCTGACAACCTACAGTCCAGAGGCGTCTGGCGAGATTAGTTGTGGTGTGCGAAAGCCAGAGAATTCTGTCGTTGTTTGCTATGTCCAGAATAACGACAAGCGATTAAAAGCTGATGGTGAGTTGCACTCGATCGAGTTTGTGCCGAAAGATTTTCAGCTAAAGCCGAAATCCTGAAGTTAGCAGCTGCATTTGGCCAGGTCGGTAGGGCCATCGACGTAACAACACATTTTGACTGATCTTGTAAGCCCCGAATTGATCGATGGATCCAGCCACTCCTTCAACGATTGCAAGCATCACACTTTCGCTCGGGACGTTGCTTATTCAACCAGATTCGATAATCGGAATTTCAAGCAGCCGAGTCCGCACGGTCAAGCATTCACAAGCAGTTCTCAGATCAACAGATTGTTGACGAACACTTCTCGGTAATTGATGCCGCAAGTGTTTAGCTGTTCCACCCACGCTGCCTCAAGGAGTCTGCAAAGTGTTCAACATGGCTCACCGGCAGTTGAATCAACGTTATCATTCTGGAGCACGATGGTTCCTATGGATTGCGGGTTTATCATTGTTCACATCGATCGTGTCACTATCCGGGATGAACTGGCGGTTTATTCTTAGTCTCGGAACTACACAGATTTTCGATGCGATCGCCAATGCTGCTTCAGAGCAACTCGGAACGGCCGGGAAGATAGTAGCCCTGATTATGGACCTAATCGTTACTGGAGTATTCGCGCTGCTAGGTTTTCTAGCCGGCAAGAAACATTTGTGGGCATTCATCCTCGGGATGGTGCTCTTCGGGCTTGATGGCCTGGTACTACTCGTATTGCAGGATTGGATAGGAGTCGTCTTTCACGCCCTGGTACTCTTCTGGCTGGTCCGTGGTTACATGGCAGGACGTGAATTGATGTCGCTTGAACGGGAGCTGGCTCAGCAGCCACCAGCACCCGTGCAATTGCAAACTCCAGCACCTAGCGCTTGATCTGTACGAGAAAGAGTTGATTGTTTCAGTTTTGCGTCGCCAGAGTCCGGCGCGATCCCTGCAGCTGCTTCATTAATTCATCAACAGCTGCTTCCAGTTGTCGATCGCGCCCGGCTATGTTGTCTTCGGGTTTGTTGTCAACGAGAACATCTGGTTGCACGCCGTAGTTTTCCATGTTCGTCTTCTTCGCGTCAGCCAAATAGATACCAACGCCCGGAGTGCGCACAGTGGATCCATCTATCAAGCTGTAGCTGCCCGTCCCAATGACGGCTCCCATCGTTGGCGTGCCAATAACTTTTCCCAACCCCAGAGCGCGAAATCCTGCCGGAAACATTTCTGCGTTTGAGGCAGACCGCCAATTCTGCAACACAACTTTTGGTCCAAAGAAGCCTGCAAAAGGTCGTCCTAACGGCTCAGTGCCGCGTGGCTGCCAAATCTGATACTGACGTTGGACCAGTATTGCCAACAACTCCTGTTCGATGTTCCCGCCACCGTTCCATCTTTGATCGATGATCATTGCTTCCTTATTGCGATACTGCCGGATCTCTTTTTCGAACCGTCGCAATGATGGTGGGTTCATTGCCTGGATATGCAAGTAACCAATGCGCCCACCCGAAAGTTCATCAACACGCTTGCGGCGTTCATTGACCCACCGCTCATAGCGCAGCTGGTTATAGGCATTGGGTGAAATCGCCTCGATGCGAGTTCGCCATGCGCCATCTTCGATCGGCTTATCATTAAACGTCACTTCAACTTTTCGGTTGAGGCGGTTGTTGAGAAGTTGCCAATAATTGTCGCCTGCTTTGACAGGTGTACCATTGATGGCTAACAGGTAGTCGCCCGTTTTTACCCGCACCCAATCCTTATCTGCTGGTCCATCTTCATAGATGTACGTTACACGGTAGCGCCCCGCTGTGGCGTCGGGTTGCAAATCAATCCCGAGATTACCGGTTGCAAGTGTTTGACCGCCGGTACCTCTCGGCGGAGGGGCGGCGCCAGTATGTGATGCGTTCAACTCGCCAATCATTTCGTTGATGATGTTTAGTAGCTCCTGACGATCACCGACAAAATCGACTAGTGGGCGATACTTCGCTCGAGCCGAATCCCAGTCGAACCCATGCATTTGCGGATCGTAGAAGCGGTATTTCATCGTTCTCCAGCCATCATCGAACATCTCCGCCCATTCCGCTGGTCTATCGATGCGTACCTTTACGTTGAAATTGATCCGGCGCCGCGCGCTGTCGCCGCGAGGTGATGGTCCTGCGAGGGTCGCCGGTGCTGGAGCGAGAGGAACGGAATAAACGCCTTCGCGCTCGCGGAAGAACAGTGTGCGGCCGTCACGCGTTATCGCCAATTCAGATATGCCGCCGCCGAAACCGCCTCCAGCCCCCTGCTCTCCCGCCTCGTTTGGTGGCTGGCCGGAAATGATTCTCGTCAAACGACGCCCATCATCCTGAATTGAATAAACCACCGGTACGCTCGCAACTCCCGCGGGTTCGGTGGTTACGAAGACTAAGGTGTGACTATCGGGTGCAACCAGATAATTAAAGATTGGGAATGGCATTCGAGTGATTTGTCGCGTGCGGCGCTTCATCCCACTCCATTCCATTTTTGTTTCATGAGGAGGCCTATTCGCTGCGGCCTGACGTCGAGCTGGCGCAGTTCCTTCAGCCCCTGCATCCATTGCCGGCATCTGGTTTGTCTCGGCCTCACGTTCTTCGGGATCGTCCGGATCTCGATCCAGATGCTCTAAGGCAACCGAATAAATCTGAATTGAGTTTGGCGCATTACCCGCACCAGCTTCGACGCGTTGCAAGAACAACTTGCGTCCATCAGGTCCAAATCGAGGATTGGTATCGTTGTTTGCCTCAAACGTGATCTTGTGGGACTGCTTTTCCTCACCCGATGATGCAATTATATAAACGTCCAAAGTTCGGGATACATCCGGTTTGGAATAAGCGATCCACTTCGCGTCAGGTGACCAGACGGGCGTACTTATATTTCCATAGTTAGACGTATCGAGCTCGACCATTTGTTTGGTTGCGACGTTTGATTTACGCAGCTTGTCGTCTGAACACGTAAAGGCGATCTCTTTAGAATCAGGTGACCAGTTGAACCCGAGCTTCAAGGTATCTATGTTCGTCAGTTGTTGTGCAGGACCAGCACCGTCGACTGGACCAACAAAAATTTCTTCACGTCCACTTTGATCCGAAATGAAGGCAAGCCATTTACCATCCGGGGAATACGTGACGGAACGATCTCTCGCCGGGCTCTCCGTGAGTTGCTTGATGTCTCCCTCTTCAATCGGAGCCGTAAAAAGTTCGCCGTGAATCGAAAAGGCAATTCTTTTGGCGGACGGAGCCAAATCAAAATCATCTGCTACCGAAGCGAACGACTGAAGGTCGGTGAGATTCTCTTCTGTTTCAGCAGCAATGTTCAACGTAATCGGACTGCTTTTTTTACTGTCAAGATCAAGCTTCCAGATACCGAATTCATGCTCAAACACTATGACGCGTCCATCAGCACTGATAGCGGGCCACCTGACGTCACCCGTTTTGAAATTCGTAATGCGATCCGCTTTTCCTCCATTCTCCGATACGCGCCAAACATTTGTAAGACCATTCCCATCACGGTCGCTGACAAAATAGATAAAACCATCGCGACCCCACATGGGCCACGAATCGAGACCCTCGAAGTCAGTCAGCTGTTTGAATGTTTTTGAAGCAAGATCCATGACCATAATGTCGCTCTGGTACGCGCCTCGATAATATTTGCGCCAGTAGACCTGGGCCTTTTGGTTGTAAGCGAGACGCGTTCCGTCAGGCGAGTACGAGGCCTGCACGCCCATGTCAGTCCCGGCTTTCCATTCCATGCCGCCGTCGGCATTCACGAGATATAACTGCGGCATGAAATCGTCGCCGCGATTACTACTGAAGAGTATGGCGCGTGAATCTGACGACCAGCCGAGCACAGTGTCGTCAGCCGAGTGAAACGTCAGCTGTTTAGGAGTTCCGCCCGTTGCCGAAATGATGTAAACGTCCATGTTGCCAGTTCGATCACTTGAAAACGCAATCCATTTACCGTCAGGCGAGAAACGCCCGTAAACGTCTCGCGCCCGATTGACGGTGAGTCGCTGAACGTTTTGGCCGTTATCGTCAGCGGTCCACAGATCGCCAAGGTAGCTAAACACGATTCGACCATTTGAATAGTGCGGGTATCTAACAAGTCGCGCTTCGCGGGCCGCGGCTGAGGTGACAAAGAGAATGATCCAGAAGGCGCTACTAAAAACCATTGTTTTCTTCATAGGAGTGGTACCTGCTAAATTGGAATGGAAAGGCTCGAAGCGGAGCGCGGATTATAGCACTAAGAGACATCGACTTGGGTCAAGACTTTCGTTGCACATTTGTTAGTTTGACTCGCTGGCGCCGACGCATTTGACTGTTCACAAGCTCTTTCCGCAAGGCGTGTTTCTCTGGCATGATTGCGCTCGGAGAAAGCACTATGATTACCTGCCGAAAAATGTCGGCCGCCGACGTTCGTGACGCATTCGAAATGCTTAGCGCTTTTCTAACCGCTGACGAACATTATCTGGCCAGCAAGGATGCATATGGCGATTGCGGTTTGCGGGGCCTGAACGATGCACTCGATCTCTTTCTTGAACAGCCGGATCTTGGTTTCGTTTGGATGGCGTATGATGAAAAAGGCGTGGCGGGCATTTGCGTGATCTGCTATGCCATATCGACTTCGATGGGTGCTGTGGTGGCGAAGCTTGATGACGTGTCGGTGAAAAAAGACCGGCGCGGTCATGGTGTTGGGACAGAACTACTCGAGTACTTGAAAATCCAACTCAGGAAAGAGTCAGTAACCAGGATCGACGTTGCCGTCCATCATGATAACCCTGAGGCAAAACGGTTTTACGAGAAGCTCGGGTTCATTGCGTTGAATGAAGAGCGGCTGTCGTGTGTTATCTGATCGACATCAATCAACTTTAGTTTGGCGCGAATTTGACTCGTATTCAACCCGGTGCTCGGTAGCATCGCCTGAGCCGCAGTTGTACCACACTCCACTATTAGAGTTTATCGGACAGATCCTTCCAAGCCGGAAATTTCTTCGAAATACTTCGCAAACGCGACCATTCCACCTGATGCCTGCTGCCAATCGAAATTCTCATTTGGCGCATGATAACCATGTTCCGGTAAAGACAGGCCGAGAAACAGCACTGGGCAGCGCAAAACCTTCTCTATACTTGTCATGGCGCCAATCGTCCCACCATCCCGCACAAAAACAGCCTCTCGTCCAAATGCAAACTTGATCGATCTTTTCAACGCCTGCGGCAATGGTCCATCGAGGATCGGCCGAAATGCGGGCGCAGCCGACTCAAACTGAATTTTTACGTCTGGGTTTCGTTCCTTCACAGCTGCTTTCAATAGTTTCTTCAAATGCGCAGGATTCTGGTTCGGTACCAAACGAAACGACGCCTTCACTTCGGCTCGCGGCGGCACGATGGACTTTAAGCCGGGTCCTTGATACCCACCAACAATGCCGTGAATTTCGAACGTTGGCATAGCCCAGATTCGTTTCATAACTTCGAGAGTATCGTCAGTTCGGATTTTTTTCAGATGATGCGCCTTTTTGAAAGCACTGACGGTGAAGCCCGAGCTCAACCAATCGTTCAATTCTTTTTTACTTGGCGGAAGGACGTCGTCGTAGAATCCTTTTATCTTCACCTTTCCAGTGCGAGCGTCATAGAGTTCGCAGACCAACTGAATCAGTTCGGCGATTGGATTACGCGAGGCGCCGCCTGTTTCTCCTGAGTGTGTATCCACAGTTCCTGTCTCCAGCGTCAACAGGAAGCCCATTAACCCACGTAAACCAGCAGAGCTGGCCGGGCGATTGCGTGAAACCCAAACAGTATCGGATACGACAACGGAGTCAGTTCGCAGTTCCGGTGCAGCCTTGGAAATAATCTTTTCGAAATTTGGAGAGCCAATCTCTTCCTCGAACTCCCATAAAAAACGGATGTTTACCGGGACATTGGCCTCGAGGGCAGCGCGTGCACCAAAGAGCGCAGACAAAGCCGGTCCTTTGTCGTCCGTTGTGCCACGACCGTAATAAGTATCACCTTTCTGCGTCATCACGAATGGTTCTGTGTCCCACGGTTCAGTTTCTCGCGACGCGGGTTGCACGTCCATGTGGTTGTAAACGGTTACGGTCGGCAGAGACTTATCCGAATCGAATACTCCATGAACAATGGGATTGCTCTTGTCTGTCTGGTACACGGCGGCCTTTCCGCCGAAGTTTTCGATGGTCTTAACAGTCAGATCTACCCCGTTGCGAATGTCTTCGGCGTGGGCGGGATCGCAGGAAACCGTCGGTGTCTCAACGAAGCTACGCAACAGATTTTCAAATTCCTGTCTCTGCTCCCTGGCAAAGGAAAACAGACTGTCCCGTTTCAGGTTAGTAGGCATTCAAACTCCTCCGTCAGATCTCGTGGGAAATCGCCGGCCATAATAACATCTCAGCGCTCGCGGGCGATCTCGAGCTATTTGTGGCAAAAACTTGGTCTATACGAGTTCGTCTCTAGTTCGAGAGACGGAACTTAAAAAATGGTGTGAAGGATTCATCCTCACAATATGTCCGCACGCCAACACACAGCTGGGTATCAAAATCGAGGTGGCGAACAGCGTGCACCCAATTAGCATTATCCGGCATCTACTTTCTTGCATTCTGGTCAGTACATTCAAAAGCTGCTCCGGTTCATGTTATTCTGGCGTCCCCCGTTTTGTCCCGCCGCGGTAATCGGAGTTCTTAAACGGGTTTCATCGCAAGGACAGGTTTAGGAGGTTTCAGTGAGAATCAGATTGTTTGCCCCGGGAATAATTTTTCTTCTTTTAGCGCTTTCATTACCCGCACTTCTTCTAGCTCAGCCGGCCAGGTCAGCACGCCGGGCCGCCAACACACCCGCAAAAACAGCGGAGTCGACGGTACCCGGGACAAAATCGTTAGTTACGCCAACTGCGATTAAGAATGACCTCTCTGAAGCACTCGCTGTAATCCAGAACAACCACATCGACGGGAAAAACCTTGATTACAATTCGATTTTCAAGTCGTCAATCAACCGTATGTTGAGCGTGCTGGACCCGCACTCGACGTATTTCGATCCGATTGAGTATGCCTCGTTCAGAACTGAGCAACGCTCGGAATACTTTGGCATTGGAGCCACGATCGAGGACATGCATGAGGGCGCCGATGTAAACACGTTTATTCGCGCGACCTTCGATGAGTCGCCCGCGTCACGCGCGGGACTGCGTTTTGGTGATCGCATTCTGGCGGTGGACGGTCAATCGATGCGCGGGAAAACATATCCCGAGGTCAGGAAATTCTTGTTGGGCGCCCGCGGCACAGAAGTCAAGGTTACCGTCGAACATCCCGGTACTCACCAAACCGAGACGGTCAGCATCATTCGCGACGCTGTTTCACTACCTTCAATCTCGCAAGCCTACATGCTGCGACCCGGCGTGGGCTATGTTGGTATGAGCGGGGGCTTCAATCTGACAACTGCTGATGAGTTCGATACGGCGTTGAAGGAGTTGCATTCAAAAGGCATGAACATGCTGATTCTCGACCTGCGCGGGAATCGGGGCGGATTGTTGATTCAGGCTGTGCGCGTCGCCAATGCATTTTTGCAACGCGGCCAAATGATCGTCTCTCAAAAGGGCCGGTTCCGTGATAGCTCCCAAAACTATGCAGCCGTCAATGAGTATCCTGACACAGTTCCACTCGTTGTTCTTGTCAATGGGGATACGGCGTCCGCCGCTGAGATTGTTGCGGGAGCACTTCAGGATCACGATCGTGCCTTGATCGTCGGTGAAACTACTTTCGGCAAAGGCCTGGTCCAGTATCCTTTTCAATTGGACTACGATTCAGCGTTGTTGCTGACCATTGCAAAGTATTTCACGCCGTCAGGTCGTTTAATTCAACGCGACTATTCGAACGGTGGCTTTTATAACTATTACTACCCCGGTGGTCTCGCGCCTGATAAAAATGCACAGAATCCGCAGAACGGACCAGAGAGCCACACCGATATCGGACGTTCAGTTTACGGAGGTGGTGGAATTTCACCGGATGAAGTCGCGAAGCCGGGAACAATTTCAGCGCTTGAACGGCGGCTGCGCGATCCAATCTTCGGTTTTTCACTCGAGTTGACTTCAGGCCGTGTAACAGGATTTGAAGCTTACAAGGTGCAACGCGCCATCGAGTTCGAACACGATTTAGAGGCGACAGACTTCCCGATCACTGATGCCCTGTTCAAGGAGTTGAAGCGGTTCGTCGCAAGCAAGCCTGTATTTAAAGTGACTCCAGAACAGCTCGACCAGGGCCGTGCGTTTGCCGAACGGCAGTTGCGCTACAACATTCTGTCTGCTGCTTATGGATTCCGCGTGGCGTCGCAGGTATTTAATGATAACGACCCTCAAATCGCCCGCGCTGTCGAAGCAATGCCGCGCGCTCGCGAACTTGCTTTGGCTGCAAGCCGCGCTCGGCCTCGAGGTTAATGGGCCGGATTACACGGATTACACGTATATCGACAACTCAGAACGTAGCGAGCTCTGCTCTGCTGATCAACGGATTGCACAATATCTATGATCAACACCCAGCGAACAGTTGAAATACGATTTTTAATTCTGATCCCTGTTCTACTGTGCTGATCTGTGGCTTAAACCTCCAACACAATCTTCCCAAAGTTTTCGTTTGCTTCCATTCGTGCGTGCGCCTCGCGCACCTCGTCAAGTTTGTAGCTCCGATCAATAACCGGCTTGATAGTTTTATTTGCCAATAAGGGAACAACATGTCTGGCAAACAGACTCGTAGCCGCAGCCTTCTCTTCGTTGCTGCGGCCGCGCAACACCGTGCCACGCAATGTCAGTCGCTTACTCATGACTACGCCGAAATCGATCTCACCACGCGATCCGGACGGAGTTCCCACAAGCAGCATTCGACCCAGCTTCGCGAGACTCTTCAAATTCGCGGCGAGATATTGAGCGCCGACAAGGTCCAGAATCACGTCAACTCCGCGTCCTGCGGTCCACGCCATTACCGCTTTGACGAATTTCGATGCATCATCCGCTACGTCAACAGCATTACTGAGGCCGAATATTTTTGCTCGCTCAAGTTTGTCTGACGTTCTCGCGGTTCCAAACGCCGTCGCTCCAGCGGCAGTAATCAACTGAATGGCCGCTGTTCCCACACCCGAACCTGCCGCATGCACGAGCACGGTTTCATCAGGTTGTAATCGAGCCTGCGCAAACAACGCATCGTACGCGGTGATGAACGCCTCGGGTACCGCTGCGGCTTCAATGAAAGTGAGATTCGCAGGGACGATTGTTAAATGGTTCGCCGGTACCATTACAAACTCCGCTTGAGCGCCGCCTGCTGTGATTCCGAAGACACGGTCGCCCTCGTTCAGCGTTTGCACCTCCGTTCCGAGTTCTGCGACCTCACCTGCGAACTCGAGACCAGGTATTTCTGCGGGCGCATCGGGTGGCGCAGGATATCTGCCCTTGCGTTGCAGGATGTCTGCGCGATTCAATGCCGCCGCGCGCACGCGTACGAGAACGCGATCAGCAGCGGACGAAACAGGCATCGGTACTTCTCGGAGTTCGAGAACTTCAACGCCGCCAGGTCGCGAAATGACTACAGCTTTCATATCAAAGCGATGATCCTATTGCCCGCCTGTGGCAGTCAACCCGGGTTTGAGGTCGCGGCGAAATGCGGATAACAAGATTTTCGATCCAAATCGACAATGCGGACTCTTATCATCGTTAACAACGCAGCTGCCAGAGCTCGCGCCGTCTGGCCAAAGCTCCAGCAGCAATTGCGCGCAGCCGCTGTCGAATACGAATTCCATGCTACGACGGGGCCTGGCGATGCGACTGTGCAGACTCGTTCCGCATTAAAGAGAGGAATCAATACAGTTGGCGTGGTCGGCGGCGATGGAACGCTCAGCGAAGCCGCCGAAGGGTTCTTTGAGTTCAACAAAGATCTGGGCCAACACCCGAACCCGATCAATCCAATGGCGTCGCTTGCCACACTGCCTGCAGGAACCGGCGATGACTTTGCGCGGGGACTGCACGGCAGTCGCGCAAAGCTGGACTATTGGTTAGGAAGGCTTCTACGACATTGTAATGACAATGCCGCAAATACGACGCGACTGGTCGATGTTTTGTACGGGCGCTGCAATGGCTACCACAAGCCATTCATCTGTCTTAACGCTTCAACAATGGGAATAGGAGGCGATACAGCGGCACGAGTGGCAGCTCAAGGACCAACGCTCCGCAGATTTTCCGGTGAGCTGAGATTTGTGCTGGCCGCAGTCGAAGCGCTGGCTCATTGGCGCGAACGCCGCGCGCTGGTCACTGTGGATGGCCGCACAGTAGTTGACTGCCGAATGAATCTCGCGGCTGTGGCAAACGCGCTGTACGCGGGAGGAGGCATGATGCTCTCGCCCATGGCAAAGGTTGACGACGGCAAACTCGATGTCGTAACAGCGTGCGACCTAACACGCATTCAGGTCGTGAGGGAGTTAGCGCGTATTCACTCGGGTCGACACGTGAAAAACCCCAAGGTGGCAATCAATTACGGCTCGATTGTCAGAATCGACACGTTTGCAAGTGGAGACGCGATGCCATTGGAAGCCGACGGCAACGTGCGCGGGCATACTCCGGCGCAATTTGAAGTAATGCCTGCAGCATTGCGATTTGTGGTTTAAATGATCGTCAGCGGTCACCACACTTGCATCGGGCGTTGAGCGCCAACGGCGCGAAAATATGTCTCTTCCGCCAGCCAATGTCGCCTAAGATGGCCGGTAGTCACCGATCAGTAGTGAGAGCCCGTTAACGCACGGCGCACAGTCGGCGTCCACCATTGAAAACTACCCCCTGATTACTGATTGACCACAAACTGTTCACTTTTTTCCATCGCTTGAATTTTCGCAAGCCGCCTTCGATGTCGATCTTCACCACTGAATCGTGCTGCGATAAACGAACGTACGATGTCCAACGCCAATTCCACGCCTGTCACCCGCGCACCCAAACAAAGCACGTTGCAATCGTCGTGCTCGCGCGACTGATGCGCAGAATAGGTATCGGAACAAAGAGCGGCTCGGATTCCATGCAACTTATTTGCAGCGATTGCCGCACCGACGCCGCTACCGCAGATCAAAATCCCGATGTCAGCGGCACCCGATCGCACTACCTCGCCAACCTGCCTTGCATAATCAGGATAATCATCGGGCACGCGACCGTCGTGGGTCCCGAAGTCCGTTACCTCGTGACCGCCCTTTGTTAGTTCCCGTATAACGGCCTCATTAAGCGGGTATCCACCATGATCAGCGGCAACTGCGATTCGCATAAGGCTGCTAATTCGAAAGTTGAAACGAAGTCAGGAATTTGTCGACGTCCGGTGCGTCGGCGTTGTCTTTGCTGGTCGCAACTCCCAATTGATAAAGCCTCGTCCCAACCAGCAGTATTTTCCAGCGGAAGATCATGTCAACGCCATCGATCGTCGCCGTGGAGATAAATTCTCGCCCCGGATATCCGCGTAAACTGATCTTCGTCTCACTCACTAGCTTGGTTTGCATCACCTGCAGCACTCCGCCACGCACGCCATCGAGGACGTTCTGACGCTGCTCTTCCTCCGCTGGTGCAGTGGGATAATCACCGTAAGAAAACAGGAATGACCCGACGTTGTTTACCGAGGTGTAGTAGTGCAGCGACAACTTTCCTACTGCCGAATCGACGGTCTTAATGTTCGTCGTAGGTTTCGCAGGCAGCATAATATTGAAACGACCCTCTGGAGACTCGAAGAACACCCAGGATGACGTATCCTGTTGTGCGGCAGCCACGAGGCACGCCAACCAAACGACCAGAGTTAAAACAGGAGCCTTCTTCATAACTGCAGCAATGACGCGCTAGAGCAACCTCCGCGCGCGACCCACGATGTTATCTACGTTGAATCCCAACTCACGCAGCGCCACTTCACCGGGAGCGGAACCGCCAAAGCGATCGAGACAAATCGTGTCGCCGTTTGTACCAACATATTTGTGCCAACCCTGGCAAACGCCCGCTTCAACAGCTAGACGAGCTGTCGCAGATGGCGGCAACACTTCGTTTCTATATTCCGCTGGTTGTTGGTCAAATAGCTCCCAGCATGGAAGTGAGACGACACGAGCAGCAATTCCTTCCCGCTGTAAAGCGGCGCGCGCATCAAGTGCGAGTGACACTTCAGAACCCGTGGCGATTAAGATCAACTGGGGCGACACCTTGTTACCACCATTCTCGGCTTCCGCTAGAATGTATCCACCCTTACGCAGCCCTTGCGCGGGAGCAAATTGCTTTCTATCAATCACAGGAACTTTCTGTCGGGTAAGCGCGAGGGCAGTGGGCGCATGGCGTCGCAGGATTGCTATACGCCAGGCTTCGCCGACTTCCGGCGCATCCGCTGGACGAATGACGAATAGATGAGGTATTGCACGCAGAGCAGCCAGATGTTCAATTGGTTGATGGGTCGGACCATCCTCACCGAGACCTACTGAGTCGTGAGTGAAGACATAAATCACCTGCACTTCTGATAGCGCTGCCAACCGGATCGCCGGACGCATGTAATCTGAGAAGGTCAGGAAAGTCCCTCCGTAGGGAATCAAACCTCCATTCAGAGAAATGCCAGTCAAGGTAGATCCCATTGCGTGCTCGCGCACTCCGAAATGGAAAATACGACCATCGTATTCCCCTGCTTCGAAGCTGCCGCCCTCTTTGATGTCGGTATTGTTTGATACTCCGAGATCGGCCGACCCACCGATAAGCATTGGCATGTGAGGCGCAAGGGCGTTAATCACTTGACCACTCGCAACGCGGGTTGCCATTGCCGGCGCCGTGTCGAATGCGGGCAAGTGAGTTTCCCAGTCGGAAGGCAACTCACCGCTCATCATTGAGCGCCAGAGCGCGCCTTCTTCCGGATGCTTCTGCTGATACCGTTCGACCAGGGCGTGCCATTCTTCTTCTTCGTGAGCGCCGCGTTCCACCGCCTTCCGAAAATGCAACAAAGCCTCTTCTGGAATATAAAACTGCTTGTCTTCAGGCCAGCCAAGGTGTCGTTTCGTTTCGCGAACTGCATCTTCACCGGGAGCATCACTGTGCGACTTGCGTGTACCGGCAGTAGGCATCCCATAACCGATGATCGTCTTTACAGAAATCAAAGTTGGCTTGGTTCCAACTGATTGAGCTTCACGGATCGCACTGTCGATCTCATCGAGGTTGTTACCATCCTCGACCGTTAGAGTGTGCCAACCGTATGCCTCAAATCTCTTTGGAACGTTTTCACTGAATGCGAGATTTGTAAAACCCTCTATAGTTACCTGGTTGTCGTCGTACAAGTAGATCAACTTGCCCAATTTCAAATGTCCGGCGAGCGATGCAGCTTCTGAGGCAACTCCTTCCATCAAATCACCGTCGGAGGCGATTGCATAAACATAATGATCGACTAACGAAAACTTCTCCTTGTTGAACTTGGCGGAGAGATGTGCAGCGCCCATTGCCATGCCGACGCCATTAGCAAAGCCCTGGCCCAACGGCCCGGTCGTAATCTCGACTCCAGGGGCTAGACCATATTCCGGATGGCCTGGCGTTTTTGAGTTCCATTGACGGAAATTTTCTAATTGATCGAGCGGCAGGTCATAGCCAGTCAAATGCAGCAATGAATACAGGAGCATGGATCCATGGCCGGCTGAAAGAAGAAAGCGATCGCGATTTTCCCACTTCGGATTACGCGGATTATGACGTAGGAAGCGCGTCCAAAGTACGTAAGCCATTGCCGCCGCCCCCAGTGGCAGACCGGGATGCCCGGAATTTGCTTTTTGAACGGCGTCCAGCGATAAGGTCCTGATCGTATTGATGCACAGCTGATCAAGTTCCGGTGTGGTGGTCGAGTTTTCTGTTGGCACGGGTGCGCTCATTGAGTTTAGCTAACTTTCATGACGTGAATTTCAACGACGTATTCGGCGATGTCTGTTACCGCTCCTCGAGTATCAACCGTTGATACAACCGATCGTGACGCTCGCGTCCATATTGATAACGCCTCTGTGTTTCGTTATTCGGTTCAAAGATGCGTTCAATCGGAATTGCTCTTTGTTCGATGCCATCTATTTTGCCCATGCCTTCGAGAGCAAGCAAGGCGGCGCCGCGCGTCGACGATTCCAGCAATCCGGAAAGAAGAATCTCACAATTCAAGACATCAGCCATGATCTGCAACCACACGGCCGATGAACGCAACGCGTTGCCAGTTGCAACTATCTTTGGTTTCCCGACAAGCGGTTGCAACGCTTCCATTACTGCGGCAAAACGATATGCTACAGCCTCCAAAGCAGCGCGAATGATTTCGATAGGTTGCGTTTGCTGCGTAATGCCAACAATTGCACCGCGTGCAGTCGCCGACCAGCCTGTGCTGCGCTCACCAGACCAGAACGGCAAAATCGTCAAGCCATGTTCGTCCGGCTCCATGCGAGAGAGTTGAATCTCAATAGTTGCCGGATCATCTGCAAGGAACAACGATTCGGTTAGCCACCTGTAGAGTCCACCTCCGTCTGACAGTGCGCCACCGACAACGATGCGTTTTCTATCGATGCGATAACACCAAAGTTCTGAAGGTAACTCGTCCGGCGTGTTGTCTTCATAAGCGACCCGCAGAGCACCTGAAGTACCCACCATCAGAGCGGCTTTGTCTTTCGTGAGGCAGCCTCCGCCAACATTGTTAGTTGCGCCATCGCCATACACACCGCAAAGCCGCGCTTCGGCAAGCACCGGCCAGCGGGACCTGAATTTGTCGACAAGTTGCGGGCCTGAGTTATCGATGTTTGGTAATGTTTCGAGCGGAATACCAAGGTCGTCGACGAAAGATTCGTCCCACTGCTGCTTGCCGTTATCAAACAACCCCGTTGCCGATGCCATGGAGACGCTCATCGCCTGCTGATCAAACAAACGCAAGGACAAAAATTCGGTGAACCCGATCCACCGGCGAACGCGAGCGAACGCATTCGGCTGTTCACTACGCAACCAAAGCAACTTGGCTGGCCAGTAACTGGGATGAAAGCGGCACCCGGTGCGGCAGTGGATCTGATCTTCGTCAAATCGCTGTCTTAAATGCTTTACCGCAGCCGCCGCGCGAGTATCGGCCCACGTTAGCAGACGGGTAATTGGTGAACCGGCTCCGTCGATACCCATCAAGCTGTGCCAAAAACACGAGATCGCAATCGCCTCCATCATGAAAGGAACATCGCTTGAACCCGCGAGCAACTCATCGATTGCTTCTATAACTTTTTTGAGGATTAGATCAGGATCAAACTCGTGAAAACTGCGGGGTGAAGTGGAGTCAATCCTGCTTAGAAAAATCCCGCTGATTTCCTTCCCTTGCGCATCGAACAATGCTGCTCTAACTCCAGACGTCCCAACGTCAACGCTTAGAGCCACAGCAGGATGCGTTCCAGCTATCACCGAAAGGATGTCCGGCGCTGGCTCCACTGCGTCAACAACTTCATCGAGCACGCTGCTCATCTTTTTTGGAGCTGAAGTACGTGTATGACCGCGCAGAAGGAAGGAATAGCGCGTTATTAATGCAACCAAAGGATCGCATACACGATCAGAGTTCGTCCAGTTTTGCCAGTCATTGAGTTAAGGTAGCGCGAATTTTCTCGAATCATAGATTCGACTTCACTGTTACAATCCTTCTGGCCATGCAAGCTGAAACCCTCAACTGTCCAATGTGTGGTGCTGCAACGTCAACCTCGGCGCCGCAATGCCAGTATTGCGGTGCGCGTTTAGCAACTGTAGCCTGTCCTCAATGCTTTGCAATGATGTTTCTGGGGAATCAGCACTGCCCACGTTGTGGCGCAGCGGCAGCGAGCGACGTTTCAGTTTCTGCGGCTGGTGAGACATGCCCACGATGCCGTCATTCGCTCCAGGTAAAATCGTTCGGCCCCACCGACGTACTGGAATGTGCGGAGTGCCTCGGACTGTGGCTTGATACACGCACATTCGAAAAGATCTGCGCCGACCGTGAAAAGCAATCGTCGGTCTTAGGCGCGCCAGTACCTGTGACGGCGAAGACTATCGCGGCGGAAGCGCGAGTGAGTTACATACCGTGTCCAGAATGTTCTCAGTTAATGAATCGCGTCAACTTTGCGCGTTGTTCCGGAGTTGTTGTCGACATTTGTAAGAAGCACGGAATCTGGTTCGATTGTGATGAACTCAGTCGGATCATAGAGTTCATACGTGACGGTGGGCTCGATGCATCGCGCGCAAAGGAGAAAGCTGAACTGGCGGAGGAGCGTCGCAGACTTGCGGAACAACAGGTCACCACAGATCTGCGCAATGCGAGCCTTTTTTCACGCGCTGAGGGCGATGATTTGCGGATCAGCGGAATAGCGTCCGCAAGCAGTTTGTTGAAGATACTACTAGGCTAAGTAGAACTCCCTCCAGATGAAGCTCCCGTCTTTGAGATTCCGCCCACTCACGTGGCTGGCGCTTGCGTGTTTTTTTCATTTACTGATCGCGCTTGGTGTTTTCATCATCGGCCACCACCAACTTGCGCCGACGATAATCGATAGTCACGGCGTTGGCCTAAGATTTTCGAGCGATGCGTTAGCATATCGATCCATCACAATCGATCTGGCTGAAACTCTGCGTCACGACGGTCTACTTAAATGGGTTCGTTTCGCGGCGCCGCTGCACTGCCGTATGTATTCGCTGGCATTTTCAGCAGTGGGTGGCGTTGTTGGTTACAACACACTTGCGGCCGAACCTCTGAACCTCTTGTATTACGCTGCTATCCTAACGGCTGTTTATCAACTCGGGCACGGTCTGTTTGATCGACGCGCAGCATTCATTTCAACCGCGATTGTAGCTCTCTGGCCGTCATTCGTGATCCACTCTGTTCAAATAATTAAAGATCCACTTGCGATTGCGGCTCTACTCTGGATCTTGCTAGTTATCACATTGTTGCTCACTCGGACCGTCTCGTCGATACAGGCCGCCGCATGGACCATATCTGGCGCCTGGCTAGTGATTATTGTCTGGCTCGTCCGCCCCTCATTATGGATTTCGTTAGTAACAATGATTGCACTTGCAGCTGTGCTTCTAATGATACGAATGTTGCAAACGCAATCGCTCGCACCACCTAACGTGATGGTACTCACATCTCTCGCAATTGTGACGTTCTTTGTTCCAGGTCATTTACGTGAAGCAACACTACCGGTCGATGTCGAGAGGCTGGCGACGATTGCTGGTGCTCGAAGCGGAGTCCAAAACACGAGACACGCTGCTTCGGACATTGACCCGGACGTTCGGCTTCATAGCGTTCCGGAGGTACTCAAGTTCCTGCCTCGCGCAGTTGTAATTGGATTGTTTGCTCCATTTCCTAACATGTGGTTGCGGGCTGTGGGACAAGCGGGAGTAGCAGCGCGCTATCTG
>JBHEMC010000064.1:0-25562 GCA_046262775.1 Pyrinomonadaceae bacterium
GATCGTTCGTTACCAGGAAGCCCTGGCAGAGTTTCGCCAGGTTGAGGGAGCCTTTGGCGGGTGGGCCGTGTCAAAGGCTGCTCTGGGTTATGTTGAAGGCGTGTCAGGCAATAAGCGTGAAGCTGCGAATACCCTTAGTGAGTTAGAAGCGCTTTCGAAACAACGATTCATCACAGCGTACGGCGTGGCTTTGGTTTATGCGGGCATGGGCGAGAGAGATAAGGCATTCGAGTGGTTGAACAAGGCATTTGATGAAAGGTCTCATTGGCTGGTGTGGTTACGGTTAGATCCACGGTGGGACAGTATTCGATCAGATCGGAGATTTATTGAACTAGTCAACCGCATGCACCTTCCGTAAGCGAGTGGGATATGCTTTCTTCGTCGGCCCACGAAGATGAAAAAAGTCTTCTATTTTTCGAAAACTGTACCTGCTTCGCTCTATAGCTTCGAACCCAGATTTATCCCGCAGATTTATTGTGGCCGATTTGTGTCCAGAATAAACAGCACGTGAGGTCTAACGGACTGTACAGAATGAGAAAGAATGTAAAAATACTCGAAAACCTTTGGTGGCTGAGACAGATTGTAAAACCGAGGCATAAACTAGAGAATGGTCCAAGCACTCGCTAGCACAAATGAACCGTGGCGACGAAATTTGTTTTCAATCTGAGCTAAATCACAACTGGCATCGTTTAACCAAAGACGCCAATGTCCCAACAAAAGGCTGCTGAAGCCGATGCATCTCTGAACATCAAGGAGCGAACGGAATCAACAACTCTCTCAGCCAAAGATCGAGACGATTCAATTGAAGAACGTTCGGGCCGTCAATTAGAAGACGAGCCTACTCCGAAACCGATTGAATGGCTGCGACAGTACGGTTTAACAATAATGGGGTTATTAACGATTCTCCTGTTGGGTTGCCTGGTTGCGCATTACTCCTCCATCACGATTCATTGGTCCACCACAAAAGATTTCACGGGTGCGCTTCAAGATATCGTCCAAATTCTGGCTTTCATAGCGGCCGGATGCTGGGCCTACTTCAAATTCATCAAAGGCAGGACCTTTCAAGAGAGTCTCACACCAGCAGTCAATGGGCGCTTCGTTTCGCTGGACAGCGTTACTTATCTTGTGGTTTCGATTCAAATCAAGAATGTCGGTTCTTCCAAAATAGATTTTGACCGCGATGCAAGCGCCCTAATTTTCTTCGAATATGTTCCCACGTCTGGACAGGAGATTCACACCGTCGCTGATAAAAGGCTCACTTCGTTTGACGTCTTAAGCCAAAGGACCGATACGTTGAGCCTAAAGAAATTATTGAAATCCAACGCCTTATCGCTATACCTGGTGAGTTAAAGGCAGCTTATCGTCTTGAGGTTGAAATTCTCTCAAAATCGGGATTTACTTGGAGTGCGACGACTATTGTGGATAAAGCGTCCTTGCGAGATAATAGTGGTGGGCTTATTGGCTTATAGGAGAGAAAAATGACACCTGAGAGGAAAATAGTGATTGATACGCGATTTACTTACGATGGTGAGTACAAGAAATATCGTTCGACTCAAGAGCAGATTCAACAGAATCAGCGCGAAAAGCTTGTACAGCGCGAACGCGATGAGAGAGCTCGCAGTGAGGCGAACAGTAATGCGAATGGCCATTCGGGACAAGAAAATGGGTGAGAATTCGGACTCACTCGACCTGAGATCAAGAGCTTTTCAATAGACTCCCCCAACCATTTCTCTTACTTTGTAACTCAATAATCTTCAGACGGACAGGTATGCTTGTGCGTTCTTGTGACCGCAATTCAGATAACAGCATCGCTAGTTCATGATGCAGCATATAGGATCATATAAAACCTTCGGAAAATCGCCATAGCTGCAACCATTTGTTAATGAATTCGATGCAATCGGATTCATAACCCCAAGGTCGGCGGTTCGATCCCGCCCCCGGCTACCAAATTTCTTTGTATTTCACTTATTTAGCGATTCTCTTCTCCTCAGAACTCTTTTGCATTGTCAGGGAATTTGCCGAGCGCCGAATATCTCTCGGTCGAGGTTCAACCCTTAAGGTTCTAGTACTACTATTGAAACCATTTGAGCCGCTCCTCAAGTGACCCTGGGAGCAAAACTCCCAAATTTGCTCCGTGACGACTCGGAGACAGTGCTCGGAGACCCAGTGCTATGAGGTTGGCGCAATTAAGTAGTCGTGTGTTAGCAGCCAGAAGCGCTGACTTCAATGTTTTTAACGTCGACGCGGTTTTTGTAGCGACAGACCGCGCAGATGATTGGCGTTAAATAGAATGGTCTGAAAAATCTGATTTATCTAAGCCAGTTGATTTGAGACATACAGATAAGTCGACCACTTTTCAGGGGTTTCCTGCGTCAAGTAATATAGGAGGTCGACCATCCCCTTTAATCACATAAGTACCAGCGAGCTTATGAGCTCTGCCAGTAGTGGCATCGAAAGCCCAAGCCGACACAGTAATCGGAGGAATGATGGCAGCTCCGTCAATTGAAATTGATGTTTGCCAGCGCCACTCGAAAGTCGGGCGGTACGCAAACAACCCCTGGAAGGAAGGTTGTACAATTCTCATCGGAGCATACGCAATAATGATCGGATCAGCTTGATGTTCGTCCTGATATGTTAAAAGGACAGCATCGGCCGCTTCCTTGATATTGGGAAGACCTGCCCAGCCACTAGCTACAAATGTGCCGTTTGAGCCAGAGAGCGCTTCTAAGCGCCCGTATGAAATGTTACCCGCCACAGTAGTGTCTGCAATTCCTTCTATCTCCTTGCTCTTGATCAGGGCGGGTTTCAGAAAGTGTAGTTCGTCCAAGGCATTGGCTCTCGATTTCAAAACACTCAGTTCCGGAAATCCTTCGCTTAAGCATTCATGGGGCATGACATTTATGAAGAGCAGGCATGCCTTTGATTCTAAACGGCGCATTCTCATCCAAGCCATCTGGCGAATGGCTGCTGCTGAGTTGAGAACATGTACGAGTATAAGAACCGACACGGCAGTGGCCCCAAGAAGCGATCCAAATCGAAGGCTTACTAGCTTAGTTCGCTTAAGCGCTTGGTCACCAATGAGCGGTATGAGATAAACCAGCGAAACAAGCAAGTAGACTGAGAAGGTTATGTACCTGGAGGACAGAGACTGGTTGATTCCGAATCCTAACCGGCCGACAGTCACCATGATTGCTGTGAGGAATGAATAACTTCCCAACATCAGCCAACCAATCAGGGCGAACCGAAGCTCTGAGCCTGCAAACTTCCACGCGTAAAGGAAGGACGAAAGAAAAAGAATTACTAACAATGCTCCCAAGCCGGCCGAAATAACGATTAGACGATTGCTGGTCATTAAGGGAGCGCCGAGAAAAGCACACAAGAAAAAAACTCCGCGCAGCGGGTGGTACAAAACTGTGGAAAGGTTCGGAGTATAGGACGGCTTCTTAAGGCCATAGACATAGACTGTCGCACTCAACAAAAAGCATAAAACCCAAACCGCAAAGCGCCAGGTTTTCCTCCGAGACTGAGAACTGAAGAAGAGAACCGGAGCAACTACCAACCAGCAAATAACGCCGTTAGCAGAAGAGAAGGTGCTGACTATCGCAAGCAGCCCACAAATAGTGAGTTTGGTATTTAAACCGAGCTTTGAATATCCCACGCACAAGCTTGTTGTAATACACGTCGCCGGGAGGAAGTAGATGATCTGTTCTCCAAGGAGCCAACTTTCGAATTGCGCTGGCGAAAATACTAATAGCGTAGTGACAAGCAGTAAGAGCAAACGGGCTAAATTATTGCCGGTGAGAGTCAACTGGCTGAGACGATACAGGTTGATGGCTATCAAACAAGCCAGCGCGAAACTCACGAACATCTCTGCTTTGATATTCCAGTGCGTGATCCATCCGAGAGAGACAAAGATGAGATTGGGAAACAATTGCCGGTACTCCGCTTGTTGCGCAAAAAGGTCGGCAACGGAGAGTGAGCCTTGTGACGCTTTTATAAACAGGGCCGCCGTCTCCCATTGGTCCCAGTCGATAAAATCGACGCCATATTTAGAAATCAGCAAGGCCATGGCGACGGGCGGCAACAAACAAATTGATAGAAGCAGGTAATATCTTGGTCTATGGTTCGACATTGAGTTTGCAATAAGCTTCAAACCACTTGTTTTACGGTCATTGAATTTGCCTGGTGAATAATTGGCTGAGCAAGAATAACAAACTTATCCTTTCTAAAGCCGACGCTATCAAAGTCGTTAAACCCCATTGTAGTTAAGCTCAAGTGCCATGCAGACTGAAGATTATGATTCCCTCTACGCACTGGAGGATAATTATTGGTGGTTCGTCGGTATGCGAGAAATCACTTCGGCCTTGCTTGATCCTTACTGCTTGCCGGCAGGTAGTTCTCAATGTGTACTGGACGCTGGGTGCGGAACCGGTGGAAACTTGAAATGGCTAAGCCGCTACGCCGCTGGCGGAAAAACGATGGGGATCGATGTTGTTGAAGAGGCCATCGGTTTCTGTCGCACGCGGGATTGTCACCTATCGGCGCGCGCTTCCGTGACGGCGTTGCCCTTTACGGATTCTCTTTTTGATCTAGTCACCAGCTTCGACGTGTTAGGCCAACTGCCATCGGCGAGTTCGGTAGAAGAAGCGCTACGCGAGATGTTCCGCGTGCTCAAACCTGGTGGCATCGCCTTCGTTAGAGTCGCTGCATACGAATGTATGCGCAGCGATCACGATCATGCTTTAGCTACAAAGCGACGCTACAATCTTACGAAGCTAACTGAGGTTATGACTCACGCCGGCTTCAAACCGTTGCGCGCAACGTATGCGAATACGTTTCTTTTTCCAGCCGCAGCGATTAGCCGTCTCGTTCTAAAGCGCATCGGCTTTTTCGCTAAGGGGTCTGATGTGAAGCCGCTCGCTCCATTTCTACGCTGGTTGAATCGTCTGCTCGCTGCGTCATTGCTTTTAGAGGCCAAATGGCTCGGGAAACCGAATGCAAAATCTCCGGCTGGCCTTTCCGCTATATGCATATGTCAAAAGCCCTTTGCATAAATCATTCCTCAAATCCAACCACAGCTTCAATCACTTTTACAATCTCCATGTCTTCCAGTTGCGGATAGAGCGGCAGGCTCAAAATGTCATTGACCAGGTGTTCAGCGATAGGCAGTGGTTTCTGACTAGGCCTGCGGAATAGGGACTGTTGATGAAGCAGCAAAGGGTAATGGACCAGTGTCTCAACGCCCCTAGCAAAAAGGTGTTTTTGCAGGCAGTCACGCTTTTCATGTTGGATGACATACAAATGATGAACATGAGCCAGTGGCTCAACCACGGCAGGAACTCGTATCTGTGGGCATGCTTGCAGCGCCGCCGAATACATCATTGCAGCCCTCCTTCGCCGCTCATTCCATTCGTTAAGCCGTTTAAGTTTAACGCGTAAGATCGCTGCCTGAAACTCGTCGAGGCGAGAATTAAGACCTTCCATTTTGCCGTGCAGTGCAGCATTGTGTCCGCCCTGGCGCAAGCTTTTAATCGTCTTGATGAATGTCTCGTCCTTTGACGTAATAACGCCGCCGTCACCATATGCGCCAAGATTTTTTGTCGGATAAAAACTATAAGCCGCAGCAAGGGAATGGCCAGCGGACTTGTTTGTGAATTTTGCACCGTGCGAGTGGGACGCATCTTCGATAACGATCAGCTTGCGCCGGGCGGCAATCTCAGAAATGGTCAGCATGTCAGCGAGCTGGCCATAGAGATGAACGGGTACAATGGCCCTCGTGCGCGGGGTAATTGCTTTCTCGATTTCTTCTGGCTGAAGGGTAAAGCTGAGAGGATCAATATCGACGAAGACCGGGACGGCCCCTGCGCTGATGATACTCAAAGCTGTGTAAGGAGACGTTAGTGGGGACGTGATAACCTCATCGCCCTGGTTTTTACGCACCGTACCTGAGGCGATAAGCGCGAGTGTAAGTGCGTTGGTACCGCAGGCTACTGCCGCAGCGCCTGCGACCCCACAAAACTCTGCCCACTCTTTCTCAAAAGCTTCGACTTCGGGACCAAGGACATACATGCCGCCGCTCAATACTCGCATCGCAGCAGCAGTGACCTCAGCTTCTAACTCAACGAATTGTCGTTTCAGATCGAGGAATGGGATCAGCATGCGATGTCCAGTAATACTCGCGGTTTTGTTTGTAGAATTCAACAGTTCGCGCTAAACCAACGCGCAACGAAGTGTGAGGGCGCCACCCGAGCATCCTCTCAATCTTGCTGAAACTGGAGTGAACGTTACCAATGTCAATCAGCTGTCTTTCCGGTGGAAATGGGACGTGGCAAACGGAACTGGCTGCACCCGTCAACGATAGAAGCTCGTCCGTTACTTCTGCAAGACTAACTGATTCCTCGCCTCCCAGATTGAAAACTTCTCCTTCGCTCGCTTCCTTTGTCCCGGCAAGTAGTAGTGCTTCAACAACATCGTCAACATAGTTCAGATCGCGGCGCTGCCGGCCTCCACCAAATAACTCGATTGGCGCACCATCGATTGCCTGGCGTATAAACCAGGCAATGAAACCCTGACGATTGTGATGCATTAATTGTCGGGGACCATAGGTGTTGGTTAACCGGAGGCAGACAGTGCGTATACCGTAGAGTTGATAATAAAGCTGATGGTAATTTTCCGCTGTCAGCTTATGAATCGCATTTATATCGGGTGGAGCGACCCGGTGCTCTTCATCGACAGGTAAGTAAAGTGGTTTGCCGTACACTTGGCGAGTGCTAGTAAAAACTATCTTCACATGCGGGTTGAACTTTCGACAGGCCTCCAGAAACGTCACTTGTGCGTTACAGTTCAACGCCAGATCAGACTGTGGTTCCAACATCGAATCGATGTGGCTGACACTTCCCGCCAGATTGAAGATGTAGTCGACTCCACTCACCAGTTGTTCTGAAAGAGACTCGTCGTTAATGTCGGCTAGATGCAACCTAACGCGGTCCTTAATCGTGGCAATGTTGAATGGATTGCCTCCCTGCCCTGTTCGTAAAGCGTCGACAATTGAAATCTCCACGTCGCCCATTTCTGCAAGCCGGAGAGCGAGATTGCTGCCTATGAAACCGAGCCCTCCCGTGATCAGGACTGAACGCCCTTTGTATTGGCTAAATTCGCCAGGTCTCCTCATGCTCGCTACTCCCATTTCATTCTGAAGACAACTAGCTTGATCCAAAGAGTTAGCAGATCAAAAACTGTGTGTGCGACGCTCTGAACAGTAAAGAACTGAGACTTCCCATAAGGTCGCTGGTAGTGACGAACAGGACTCTCTGCGAATATGCATCCAGCTGACTGTAATCTATAGATCATCTCCACACATATCACTCCGCTTGAGGAACTAAGGTGAATCCCTTCGAGCGCGCTTCGCCTTATCAGTCTAAAATCACAATCAACATCGCGGATTCGCAGCCGAAAGAGTAACCTTGCAACACCATTGTAGAGCGAGCCAAGAATCACTCGGTGAAAAGGGTCTGCGCGTTTGACCTTGTAACCATTAACTACATGGCAATCGGGGGTCATCAGGGGAAGTAAACCAGATAACTCGCGCACATCGTACTGCCCATCACCGTCCGTATAAAAGATGAGATCTTTACTCGCGTGACGGAATCCGCTGCGCAATGCAGCTCCATATCCCTGGTTCTCATGGTGTGAAATCAGACGTATGCCAGGTAGGACGCGAGCTATCTCCGACACCACGTCTCCCGTGGAGTCCGTACTGCCGTCATTAATCACAATGACCTCGTAGTCATCTGTAAGCGTAGGAAGCAAGGTTGACACTTCTGCAATTATCGCACCGATAGTTTTTTCATCATTGAAGGTTGGGAAAAAAACACTAATCCCACTAGCGTCGTGGTGCGTTGTCATTAGAGAGGTCGCCAAATATCATCCCAACGAGCTTTTATTTATTAACAATCCCGAGTTTCCACGTGCGTTCATGGCAGCCTCCTTCCGATGCGATGGGGTCATACCGAAAGGCTTTAGATTGCTTGCCAGATATAGCGGGTTTGGCTATACGAAAGCAACTGGGCTTGCCAGGAGTCTTGATGTCGGATCTTACTTGCGAACATGATTTGCCAGTTCAGAGAGATTTGGTTCTTAGGATAGCTATCTTATGAGCGCAAGCTGTTGGCCCACCAAAAGTCAGGAATTACTCCTTCGTGCCTGTCTGTTGAGTGGTCACGAAGCTGCGATAGCTTGGAGGCAGTGGCAAAGCATTTTTGACGCACGCTCTTTTGATGAAGGCTCACGTCGACTACTGCCGTTACTCTATCGGAATCTTAGGAAACAAAAAATAATCGGGCCTGAAATCACAAGATTGAAGGAAGACTATTTTTACACCTGGAGCCAGAACCAGTTTTGTTTGCGCGGAATCGAAACTTTAATCGACGCATTCAACCAGAGGGGAATCCGAAATATTTTGTTGAAAGGGTCTGCTTTAGCACTTCTCTACTATGAAGACGTCGGCCTGCGACCCATGAAAGACATTGACGTGTTGGTTTGTCGAAATCAAGCGAAGCAGTCGATGCAATTATTAACAAGCCTCGGATGGAAACCGCGATATGCATCGCCCGAAGCATTCATTCCGTTTGAGCAGGCAATTGAGTTTATCAGCCCCAACAGTCTGAACCTGGATCTGCATTGGCGTTTGATGTGGGAAGGGCGACAGGATTTGGACGATGATGAATTTTGGGCCGCCAGCATGCCAATGCGATTCGAAGGGACTGAGACCAGGGCCTTAAATTCCGCCGACCAGTTGTTGCACGTTTGTGTGCATGGCGCGAAATGGAATGATACTTCCTCCTTGCGTTGGATAGCGGACGCAATGATGATCATTCAATCTCAAAAGTTTGATGTCGACTGGACCAGAGTGGTCCGTTTAGCTCGGGAACGTCAGCTAATACTGCCCCTGAGGGAGACGCTCAGTTACTTGAATAGGTTGTTGGAAGCGGGTGTATCAACAGAAGTCTTGACCGAACTACAAGGGGCACGGATCACAAGGTTCGAACGCTGGTCCTATCGAACAAGGCTGGGCCGTAATGATTCGCTCAAGATGTTGACCGTCGTGTGGCATTGGATGAATAGTTTATGGGTGAACTGTGAAGGAACCACACCTCAACGACTTGTTCAGTTTTCACGATATCTCCAGAGCCTTTGGTCGGTAACAAGTGCTTGGAAGATTCCCTTTTATCTTCTGGTGAAACCGACAAAAAGAATCTATTCCACCATCAAGTTAAACTTACGGGGCGCCTCTGCTTCTGACTGACAAAGTTAATGAAACAAAGCCGCACAGAGTATGCCGGAAACTATTAATGCCAACTAAACTCAAGAGTCTTCAGGCTTGCCGTGGGCTCGCAGCGTTGCTGGTTTTGTTATTTCACGCAACTGAAGTCAGTAGGGTCTATCTAAAATACGATCTACTGCATGGGATTTTCTTGTTTGGGTATAGCGGTGTAGATTTCTTTTTTGTCCTGAGCGGCTTCATTATCTTTTGGGTTCATCGTCGCGACGTGGGTCATCCGGAGGTATTGAAACCTTACTTCAGAAAGCGCTTCATCCGGATTTATCCCTTGTACTGGTTTGTCTTTGTCGTGCTTCTGCCCATCTATTTCGGAGTACCAAGAAACTTTCGTGATTGCCTGATCCTTCTGAAATCATTCCTGCTCCTACCGCAAGCCTCCAACCCGTTGGTGACCGTCGCCTGGAGTCTCTCGTCCGAATTATTCTTTTACGGTTTATTCGGCTTGGCAATTTACCTACCCTGGAAACGCACTCGGCCTTTGTTCTTGCTCTTGTTGCTAGTCACAACGGTCTTCTACTCGGCAAAACTGCTGAATCACGGCACGTTTCACATGTCTCCGCACACGGGCTTCGTGTTTTCTTCATACAACCTCGAGTTCGCTATGGGCTGTTTGGCGGCTTATCTGGCGAGAAGGCTTCGTCCAAATGGTTGCCGATGGTTGGCGGTCATTGGGTTGATGTGTTTTCTGATCTGTGGCTTGAACGAAAACTTGTTATACGCTCATTTTCGTCAGCAGCATGCGATTCTCGCCTATGGCTTGCCTTCAATGCTCCTTGTGTGGGGAGCTGTTCAATGGGAGCAAAGCGCCGGAAAGATGATACCTCCATTTCTGCTGTTGCTGGGAGATGCCTCTTACTCAATTTATTTAACACATTATGCGTTGTTGGATCTTGTTGTGAGAGGAAGTATTGCTTTAGAAATTGTTGCGTGGGCTGGACAGACGTTGGTAATAAGTATGACCATTGCTCTAACGATCACTATTGGCGTTCTGTTTCATATGTTCATCGAAAAACCGCTGCTTTCGTGTTTGCGAAAATTAGGCAAAGACGGCTACCCAGCTACTCATCAGCCCGCGCCGGTCGGGTCAGTACCGGAAGGTACCTGCGGCTGAGTGTTAATTCATTTTCGGCGCAGGGGAATTAGTATGTGCCGTTGTGGAAACTCGCCACGATAGAGTGGCTCTCCATGATCATAGTGAGGGTCAGCCAAAAGCTCTTTCACACGCGCGGCTGCGATTGGGTCGTGCTCGGTTATAGCAATCCAAAAATAGTCATCTGAAAACGCAACATTGGGCGAACAAGCTACAGTTTTGAAACGTCGCTCGCCCGTGATATTAAGAGCAAGGCGGAGACCTTGCTCTGCATAGGGAGAAATCCCATAAACGTTAATGGGTCCGACGACGCGCGTCTCTCGTTGCGATAGATCCCGGGCAAGCCAATACGATGGGCAGTTTGGGCCATGAACAACCTCCGCCAAATTACCGGTAAATCCAGCAATTGAAGACCAGGCTAACAAGAACATCACCGCCACGGCGCGTGCGTAGAAATTGCGCAAGCGAAACGCGCAGGCGGAAATCAGAAGTAAATACGATCCCGCCCCGATGATCACATAACGGGGTTCCCAAATCCAGGTAAACATTTTGCTGACAACAAAGCTAACTATTATCGGAAATATGGAAAGCCACGCCAGCAACGCATAAGGATTCAAACTACTATCGTCTTTTCGATTCGCTGGGTCTGATTGCAAAAAAGAGTTTTGGAATGGCGCGAGAAGAATGAGCAGGAAAATGAAGGTCCCTAACAGAGTCCAACCCGTTGAAGCAAATCCGCCATTGAAACAACGGAGGAGTAGTAGGAGATCGCGCGATCCGGGAGGTCGATACCAGACAATGTGATCAAGGAAGGTGGAGGAAACCTTAGTTGAAACATAGATGATGACGCCAATCCACGGAAGGAAGCAGAGAACGAGGATCGCGGTTGCGAATGTTAGCTGGCGCAAGAGTCTTCTATCCATTGCGGCAACCCATAAATACTCGGCGATGACCATCAGCCAACCGAAGTAATGGGTGTAGACGAAGAGTAGGTCGATAAGCGTCAGGAGGACGAGGGACTTCCTTTGATCGGATGTTCGACTCTTTAAAAACCTGACAAATAATGCCTGCGAACTCAGAGAGAGAAGTAGCAGCAAACTGTAGGAACGAAGATAATAGCCGTAAATAATCAGATAATTATTGACTGCCATCAAGGTCAAAGCGAGGATGATTACCGGCATCCGAAACTCGAGTTTACGACCCAACACAATCAAAGGAATGACCGCGGCGATTGAAAAGCTGACAGTAAGGAGTCTCAACGTAGACATCGAACTGCCGGCGAAATAAATCCAGAACTTAAGAAGCGGATAAAAAAGCGGAGGGTGGATCATGTCGAGCGCCGCGCGTTTAATTAGAGTTATCCATGTCCCTTGTGAGAGAGAGAAGGTAAAGAGCTCATCACCCCAGAGACGAGGCGTCCACAACGACAAAATCCGAAGACCGCTGTAAAGGACGATTCCCGCAGCCAACATCGCTGTTATCCACCAATTCCAAGCGCGGTAATTTAGAGGCCGATCATTGTCGGAGAGTGTTTGATCCATTATTCAACTAATCGCTACCTTGAACCAGTGAAACCATGAACAGGGGATCCGCGATTCATCTGCACGTTGCATGATAAGGGGCAAAGACATCATTCTGATTTCGGGCATTGAATGGGATTCTCTATGGCAAGGCTCTCATGAAATTGCGACGAGACTCGCGAAAGCCGGCAATCGGGTTCTCTATATTGAAAACATCGGGGTTCGCACTCCCACATGGAAAGACAAAAAGCGCGTTGTGCGGCGACTCAAAAGCTGGATTAGTTCGTTAACGACTCGCGGCGTCCGGCAAGTCGAGAACAATCTTTTTGTTTGCTCTCCCCTTCTCCTGCCTCCGTTCGGCGGGCGCGCGACGCGCTACATAAATAAAAACCTGCTGTGGTTCGTCCCTTTAGTGACCCGCTGTCTCAGCATGCAGAACCCAATCGTCTGGTCTTTTCTGCCGACCGATGCAGCCTTAGACCTAATCGCACTGTTTCGCTCCACAGCCTCGACCACCGTCATTTACCACTGCACGGCAGATTTTTCCGAATTGATTCCCGAACAAGCTCAACTTAAGCAAAGCGAAACGCAGCTCTTACGGATTAGTGATCTGGTGTTTACAACTTGTCGTCAACTCGCCGATGCGTGCGCCGTCTCGAATAAAAATGTGCACATCTTCTCCAACGGAGTCGACTTCGAAGCGTTCGAGCTGCATGGCGATTCTGATCCAGCTGGACAGTCTAATCTTGCTCTGAAAGCGCGTCCCATCATCGGCTACGTTGGAGGACTGCATCGGTTCGTAGATTTTGCACTTCTAGTCGAGATGGCGCGTTTGCGACCGGATTGGTACTGGGTATTCGTTGGCCCGGTCCAGACTTCCGTCGGCGAGCTGGCACGACTTTCAAACGTACATCTGCTGGGACAACAACCACACAAAGAGCTGGGAAAACTGATTCGAAATTTCGATGTGTGCCTGGTGCCCTATCTGAAGAATCAGGCAACAGCAACGGTGGTACCGACAAAAGTAAACGAATATCTGGCCGCCGGCAAACCTGTTGTTGCGACTGAGCTCTTGACGATTTGCGATTTCAATGAGCAGCACAACATCCTGATAACCGCCCCTTCAAAGGCAGAAGATTTTCTACGCGCGATAGAGAAAAGTTTGCGGCTACCAAACGACGCAGAGACTATAGCGCGCCGAACACAAGTAGCGAAGTTGAGTGATTGGCGTCTGCTAATTGCTGCGATGAGCGACCTGATTGTGAAGGAAGTTCATTTTTGATCAGATGCGCAGAGACTTCCACCATTTGCGAGCGCGGAAATGGACTGTAATGCAACGATGTCCCGGGCGAGTTGCTCACGAAAACGTGAGTACTCTTCAGACATGATCTCTCTATAAGGAGCAGGGTTTGTCTCGGAAGTGATGTAGATCTCCTTAAGCGAGATTCGTTTCAAAAACTGTTCAACTCTGCGCCACGATTCGCGAATACAGACTTGCACCTCGGGTAACCTGGATGCATCGCTTTTTCGAATTGTTGACGCCAGGGTGGTCAGGTACCTTAAATCATAAATACCGTCAGCCAGCCCCTTCCACTGTACAGTCGGAATACTGCCCGAGCTCGCTGGGTAGGTGGTCATGTGGTCCTTGAAGGCCCGTCTCACGGAACCAAGATGAAGGCCGGGTTCCCATTCATCGAAGTCGTTAAATGGTGAGAACGGAGGCTGCGGCAAGTGTTGATAACAATAAGGCGATATACCATCTGCTTTGCTCTTCCAAAGATAGACACCAGCGAGGACTCGATGAACGTCCGGTTTTTCCATGTGGCTTTGCCAGTAATAGTAAGTTTTTCTTTCTCCCAGTTTTGGGTTTTCCAAGTGAGCTGAGAAGTAGGTCAAGTTTGCGGGCAGGTAGTAACTAACTATTTCCGGCGGACAACCGATGTCTGCCTTATCAAATAGACGTTTGGCGAAAGTTTGTTGGACCAGAGAGGCCATGGTTTGTCCGCCTGCATTTTTTATCCGGCGCCACTGCTCAATGTGATCGCGTGTAAAAGCCTCACCGCGGACATCCATTTCATCGCTAATGTAATAAATTGGCGTGAGGCGTCTAAAGTTGACTTTTGAGAATCGAACAGGAAATGGGGCGGTAAGTAAGATGTTACGACTGAAACCAATAGAGTCGGCGATATCTACTGCACGTTGCAATTGATCCGAATTGTATTCATTAAGAGAGATGCTGCGAAATCCATGGGCGAAAATGTCTTGTAATTGCGCCCGGAATCTTGCCTCACTCAAATAATGCTGCGGCCAGTTACAGTCTAGAGTGCCTTTAAACCAAATGAAGAGGTCCTGCTCCGGCTCGAGGAGTTTTATAGGAAGAACCTCGATTTGCAGGTCCAATCTTTGAGCAGTTCGGGCTTCATTGTTATCCTGCAGTTGAATATGACCGCAATAAACTCCAGGCAGAGTCTCGTTCGGAATTTTGATAGAAACCCAAAGTTGTTTAGATGTGTTCGCACTTAGCGACGTAATGGCGTCGCCATCAACGCGAACGTCAGGTGGTCTGTAAAGCGCAGATCTGCGCAGCATGTGCTTCCAATGACCACATCTGCCTCTTCTCGTGTAACCATCGCGGAGCGGCGCCCGATCATCTTTCAGTAATAGCTCGGAGACTCGTATTGAAGAGGATTGATAAACGCCGATACCGGCCTGTTCCCAAATTTTAACGACGAAAAGATTAATGCAACTTTTCGGGATGAGGTTGTCCGCGCTCTTTAGATCAGATGGCAAAAGCGCCAGCTCGGTAACCAGGTTAGGTGCACTGATAGAGAACGATAGCGAAAGCATTTCGCCAGCTGTGCCAAATCCTTCAAGGGCAATGATCTTCTCATGCGAGGGTTTAGTCGAGTAAGGTGAGTGTTTGAAAAACGAGAGCATGTGCGTGATAGTAACAGAAGAAGTTGCTTCACGAACCGAGTCCTCAATAAGTTGCGTGCAAAGATGGATGAAGTCAATCGTCCCAGGATTATTGTCCTTGTGCCGATAAGAAATGAAGCATGGATTCTGAAAACATTTCTTGAGTGTGCAAGTCTCTGGGCCGATCACATCATCATCGCCGATCAGGTATCAACGGACGGTTCGCGGGAAATTGCCGCCGCTTTTCCGAAAGTAACGGTAATAGAGAATCCCTCGTCTGACTACAGTGAAGTCGATCGGCAACTCTTGCTGATCGAAGAAGCACGACGCTTTCCAGCGCCACGGCTGCTGATTGCCATTGATGCAGATGAGATCCTTTCCGCCAACATCCTCAATACCGTGGAATGGGAGACTGCGATGCAGCAGCCGCCTGGTACCGTTTTGGGCTTTGCGAAAGTTGAACTCTATGGGTCCATAGCGGAATACTTTCTACACTCAGTCGAGGATAAGAATTCATGGATTCCATTCGGCTATGTCGACGACGGCGCCCTACACGAGGGAAAGGTAATTCATACATCTCGAATCCCGGAGCAAGTTAACTCCCCACGCTTCAGCTTGAAAGACGTGGTGGTTATTCACTTCGCACGCTTGAATATGCTGCGCGCTGAAAGCAAGGATCGCTGGTACCGTTGTTTCGAGCGTATTTCGTTTCCCGAAAAGAACATTTTAACGATTCATCGCTCATATGATTTTTTCGAGCGGTTAAAAAATGGATTCAGGATTCGTCGAACCAGGGCCGATTGGTTCGGCACTTACGAGAAGGCCGGGATCAATCTCAATATCAATGAGTCAGACAATATCTTCTGGTGGGATTGGGATATTTTGCGTCTATTTCAAAAGCACGGGACCGCACCTTTTCGTTATCTTGATATCTGGTCAGTTGATTGGGAAGCTTTGCGCGCGCGAGGACTATCTGAGGGAATTCCTGGCCTGCCAGAAAAGCCCATCCGGGTTCCCCTAAGCTGGCGAGATCGATTGATTCGCGCCACCTTGCAGTGGCCACACGCTCGCGGTTTTGTGGATCGAATTATGTGGCGCTTGTTTCGTTACGGAATTATTTGAAACGGAAGCTCGAAGTTAGGCCGACTTGACTTCCTTTAGTCGCACTTTAGAATAAAACGTGGTTGAGGGAAGAGATGGCGGATACTAGCAAAATTGTTTGGTCGATAGTTGATGGTGAGGCCGTCCTGCTCGACACCTCTTCTGGTTACTATTTCTCTATGAATCCACTCGCGACGGAGATCTGGGCGCAATTGGTAAGAGGTGACGCCGTTCCTCAAATTGTAAGAACTATTGCCGACAAGTACAGAGTTGAAGAAGAGACTGTGCAGAGTGACGTAAGCGAACTAATTGGAGAACTTGAAGCAGCAAAACTGTGGTGCTAATTAAACGTCCAGAGGGAAAATGTTTTTGAACACCGAAGCCGACCGAAACGAGCATGAAACTGCTGCGAACGATGATCAGGAGGAAAATCCTATATATGAGAAACCGATCCTCCGCAAATACGATCAGATTGACCAGGTCAAGCCCTATGGTCCAAGTGAGCTCGAGGCTGGTTAAATTCGGGTGTACCCTTGTGTAGAATGGTCGCATCAACCAGTTCTTCGATGAGATCATCCAGATCTGAACCTGCAGTTATCGGAGCCACGCCGTAGTAAGCAGCAAGAGCCTCAATCAGATCTTGCCGATTAGTTTTTTGCGCAATACGTCGCCAGATGAAATCCCCAACTTTATCGAGAACAACTCGTTGTTTAGTCGGGATCTGAACGATGACCGTTGAGGAACGTTTTTCATTCCTGAACCAAAAAACAACATCATCCGAGATTCGCAACGTCACTCCTGAGGTCCAGTTGAACGCGCCGCGAAACTTTGCTAATACCTGTGCGCGATACCGAATGGTCGGCAGCGCATCGAGGTTAAGGCGTAACCGCGATTCTTGTTGTCTATAGCCGGCCCAGTAGGACAGTCCCGCTAAGAGCTTTTCCGGTTTAGTACTCCAGATCTGTGACGGCACGAATTTTTCACGGGCACCGTGAGGTTTGTAGACGAAGGAAAGCATTGCTGCTCCCCGCCCTTTATGAAAACCTTTTTTTACAAACCCAAACCACGAATCGCAGCTGTAGTGGGTGAGCTGCGCCTGAGGAACATAAAATAGTTGATAGCCAAGCAGGACCACGCGCCAAGCAAGATCAACATCTTCGCACGCTCGTAGCTTTTCGTTGAAAAGACCCGCCTCATTTATCGCCTCTCGCCGATACATGCAGTTGCCACTGAGAATCCAGGGATAGATGTTGCGTTTTCCGCTAACCGTGTCTTCCACTATACGTTCGTTGGAGTACACGCGCGAATCGTCAAGATATTTTTGCACTCGGCTGTTGATAGACTTGTTTTCCATCCTGCCCTGACAGCCACCCAGCTCCTCCGATTTGAATTGCTCCGCCATCACCCGAACCCAAGTCGTTTCGGGAATACAGTGCGCGTCTAAAAACCCCACTAGCTCGCCAGTACTTTTTGAAATGCCTGCGTTTCTGGCGGCTGAGGCACCTGGTTTTGGCTCGATCAGGATGTGTGCTCCACGTTGTTCAGCAATCTGGATTGTATTGTCAGTGGATCCATTGTCGACCAGGTAAATTCGAAGCAATTCTTTGGGATAATCCTGCGCCCTTAGCGCCTCCAGGCACGCGCCGATATACCGCTCTTCGTTACGGGCAGCAATAATGATGTCAACCTGCTTCTGCTGATTCGCGGCCAAGCGATTCTCCTACCTTTCACTCAGTCACAGCTCGCAAAGGAGTTCTGGAATCTTGTCGAGGTGATGATCGGCATATTCTAATTCATAGGTCTCCGCTTCCTGGACTACTTTCGTCAGCAAGTCGAAGACAAATCCAGAATAGTCAATGAACTGCCTGTTGATTCCTTGAAATAGAGCTCCCCTGAAGATAACCATACTTTCATCGACAAGGCTTCGGTAAACAACATTCCGATTGAGTCTCTTGATGCGAGGGGTAACCACATCGGGCCTGCGTTGAAGCTGAATGTAGTGGCTAACCGGATGGGGACGAGTGCATGAACCGCCATTCGGTAGATCGCTCATTCGGACGGCGAATTTTTCGCGATGGTCTTTCGCTCCAACAACGTGAGTTTTTAAATCGGGAAAAAGGTCTAATGTCTGCTGAGTCAAATGTAGATAGTCGAGAGAGGACAAAGCGTAAGCAGATCCCTTGTCGGTGAAAAACAATGGCCCATCTTCAGATAGAAGATCGTAGCCCGCTCTCATAAGCTGAATGGAACTCGTCGTTTTTCCCATCCCACCTTGACCACTTAAAAAAACAGTCTTGCCGCCCTTAGTCACCACTGCGCCGTGAAGGCTCTTCAGGCCGTAGAACGGCAGAATGAAACTTTGCAGAATCGGTCGAATCATATGGGAAATGAGAGCCTGCCCGTTTTGCAAGTACTTACCTGCTACATTGGCGCGAATAGTATGGAGATTAAGGTCATAGTCCATCTCGTGCCAATAGTCTCCATGATTGGCGGAAAAGAATCGTCCCTCTTCATAGTAGCAACGCGCTGAGCAAAGATTGGTCTCGGCAAATACGCCTTTTTCGGGAGGAACTATGATGGAAGCTTCAGGAGAGTCTTTACTCTCTATGATCAACTGGAGTGATTTTCGTTTGTCTGGAAACTGCGTTGTTAGATCATTTGAGACATAGAGCCTGTCTATCCATTCTCTGACCCCAAGCGTCTTACTTTGTATATCGAATTTCAGAAAATGAAGAAGTAGTTCGAGGTTCACGCGCTTGTCTCCGTCTCAGCATCAGCTCCAGGTACTCTCCGAACCGAACATCATTTCTTAAACTTAAAAGCAGTTGACACCAATCATACTTAGTCTTGAAAGCGTCGTAATACTCGGCGTTGTCGTTGGCAAGGTATGAGCGAAGCGCGTCACGAAGTCCTTCCAATTCGTTTAGGCTTTCAACGGTTGGCCGATCTTCGGCCAGCATCCGATGGGTAAGTGTATTTAAGTCGACGGCCAGTCGTTGAAAGTGGCGATATGTAGCAATAGGAGTCAGGTTACCTTCTCGCTCTAACTCATCCAGTAGTTGCTGCATTGCTTGCCGATCGACTGGTCCGGCGCCGTTATAGCTTTGATCAATTTCCCTTAGGATCCTAATAAAGATCCGCACCGACACTGCCCAATCATAACTGTTTTCAGTCGATGTGAAGGCTTCTTGTCGGAGTCGTTCAGCGAGCGACTCATCAAGCAATAAACGATGCAACTTCTCAAAAAGATCATTCGGATCATTTGGCTGCGCGAGAAGCAAGTTCACTTCATCGACGCCATAATCAGAGACTCCATATGTTCGGGTTGAGACGACTGGTACTCCGCAGCGGAATGCTTCGAGCGCGGGAAGTCCCAATCCTTCATACCATGACGTACAGCAATATGCATCGCAGCTCGAAATGATTTGCGGCATCTCGTCTTCTGTAGGACAAAAGTGAAGCTCAACCGGAAAGCTAAGTGAGTCAATCAGTTTGCGGCCTCTGCTCTCCTGTGTCACCAGCACCAGCTGTACGGGTATCTCATTGAGAAGTTTAGTGAGCGCTTCGAAGCCGTCTTTCATTCCTTTGTAAGGCATCAAGTAGTTGCCAACCATGAGCACTCGCTTAACGTCAGTCCTTCGTTTGCGCTCGCGCGGAGCAAATACTGCTTTGTTGATTCCCATCGGGAGATAGAACGATGTTCTTACAGCACGCTCCTTAAGTAAACTCTGAACGGCTTTCGAAATGGAAATTATCGGGATAGGTAGTTCATAGATTTTGGAGAAGGTAGGATCGTCTGAAATGAAGTCCGCGTATCCTTTTCCTCGAGCGTGGTGAAAACTTTCGTAATCCTGACAAAACAGGATGCAGCGAGCGGTGATGAGACGAGGAAGGACCATCGGTATCATAAAAGCATTCGACACCAGTACGAAGTCATATACTTCCAGGTCTATGGCTTCAAATTCTTTAGCATCTATAAGATTTGCTTTAAGCGGAAACCATTTTGGTGAGCCAGCAAAAGAAAAGATATCTACCGATTCTCCGATATCCACTAGTTGATTCGCCAACTCAAAGATGACTTTTACACCACCACTCAGCGCGGTTGTAGGTAGGCAGAAAAGTAAACGCAACTCTCGTTTTGTCTCCCGGTAACGTGTGGTGTTTTTTTGCTGTTGATTCCGGCGCCGAAGATTTATTCACGCGTAGGAGAAAATGGAGCGAATGTTCCTCTAAGCGGCCTGAACCGAATAGCTCGTAACTGATCAACCAGCGCATCGATATCTCCGGTTGGTAGAATGTAACCGTTCTTCCCGTCCAACACGTACTCTTTCATTCCGGTATCTTCTGTAACGATCACCGGAACTCCACAAGCGAGGGCCTCGAGAGGTGCCAGCCCGAGTCCGTCTTCAAAACTAGGATGAACCAGAACGTCGGCGCGATGCAGATAAGGCAGCGGGTCCCCTGGACTAATTCTGATTCGGCGATCAGACGCGACTTTTGCGCGCAAGTAACTCTCCATACCGTCGGTCCCAGAGCCGCCGACAAGAACAAGCTGCGCATCTTGATCTTGTATGCGTGCGAATGCCTCCAATAAGACCGGCAGTCCTTTTGACACCTGTAATCGGCCGACATACACGATTGTGAAACAGCGCGACTCAAACTTTCGAGTTGGTGGCGCAAACCTAGTCTCAGCAGTTAGCACGCGTCGACGCACTTTCGATTCGGGAAAGCCAGCATCCAAATAAGTTTGTTTTGAATATTCCGAGATCACGTAAATGAGATCTGCAGCTTCGTACTCCCTTAGAGTCTTTTCATACTGCTGCTGATTAAGCCAGCTTTTTTCAATTGGAAATGCCTTGGTAGCCCTTTGATGTTGCTTCATCATGTGGCCTATGTGTGAAGTAGCAGATTCGAGAACGAGCTGTTCGCACTTAAGTGTACGAGCGCGTACGAAACTGTGTAGGGCCCTTCCACAAAAACCGTGAAAAATAACTGACGCACCCAGCCTCCTCGCTACCGCGCGATCGAATAGTTCAGCAGAGAGAAAATCTCTCCAACTAAGGGAAAAACGCAAGGGCGGAGAACGAAACAACCAGCGAAAGCGCCCGAGTGAAATCTCCCGGCCGTGTGGATCATTTGATTTCTTGCGGCTTGTGTAATAGCGACTTAGCGTGCCCACAGAGCGCGCCTCTTCCACAAGCTGAGCCAGCACTTTCCCGAGCCCGCCTTCGTTGTAAGGCGCATTGCAAGATAGGGTTTCCATTTCTAGTAAGCCGTGATAAAGAATCTAGAAAACGATTCCAACCGATTCAGTGACGCCCCACCATCAGTCAGCAAACCTCTCGATCAAACGTACTGAAACGAAATATTGTTTCAGCCCTCAAACAACCTCCTTATTAGGTATTTAACTCTTGGCAACTGCAATCGGCGTCGATAGGTTCTTATAACAGACGAGCGCTGCCCTGATAAGGGACTAAGCAACCGCGCCGAGAATTACATCAGCCAACCAGGTTGCGAGAGCGTATCATGAGACGGTGCAAATCAGAGGGCCGCGCGCAACGCTTTCTCTCAGCCTTCGGCATTATCGCCTCACACTTCCGAGTGGGGAGGCATCTGTACAGTGCTGGCGGTTACCGAGAACTAATGGAATCGCGCTTCTCCATGTGGGAAGAGGCAATCTGCGACAAGGCGATCGTTAATTGATTCCGTGAAGAAAGCCGGAGTCATCTGCCCGCGGCGCTGGATAGAGGCCCGTGGTTTACAATTGGTCAGCCGCAATTCCCGCTGGTAACAGAAAGTATCTTGAGACTGCTGAACGCGCTGCGTTCTTATACAACTCGCTCAACGCAAGCATCGGGAAAGCTTTGCCGTAAATTTTCAAAGCTGGAGAGATATTTGCTCTAATAACCAAGGAGGCAACAAATGAAAACGTTATCAAGGCGAAAAGCAATTGCAACTCTGACTGCTGGAAGCGCGGGACTTGCGCTTACAGAACTATTAGCCGTGAACAAAGTCGGTGCGCAGACAGCGAACTTAGGACAGACAGCCGGAGCTTCAGTCGCGCGCGCCTTTCGCGGGCAGCACCAACCAAGGCCGTTGCCATTCGATCCAACGAAAGTCAAAGGGATTTCCGAAAAGCTCATTAGATCGCATTGGGAGAATAATTACGGCGGAGCAGTAAAGGCCCTTAACGCAGTCGAGCAGCGGCTCGCCGCGATGCTGCAGGAAAAGGATCTGCCTCCTTATATGTATGGTGACCTCAAGCGGGAGGAGTTAATGCGCACGGGCTCGGTCGTTCTTCATGATCAGTATTTCGCCAATCTCGGCGGCGACGGAAAGGCAAGCGGGGCCATCCTGGATTCGATCAAGCAATGGTTCGGGAGCTACGAACAATGGGAGGCCGAGTTCAAAAAGACCGGCAACGCCCTTGGTGGCGGCTCCGGTTGGGTGATTCTTGCCTATAACCAGCACACGGGCGAGATGCATAATTATTGGGCATGGGATCACATGCACAATGCGCCGCTGGGCCACGCACTACTGGTGCTCGACATGTACGAGCACGCCTACCACATGGACTATGGCGCTGCGGCGGCGAAGTACATTGATGCATTTATGCAGAACGTAAACTGGGAAGAAGTTAATCGTCGTGCCGAGGCGGCGATGAAGGGTTAGCGACTGCCGTCGATGCTTCGGAACTGTTTAAGAATTTTGGTGCTGGGGAAAACAGATTTTCTAAAATTGCCCTTTTCAGATCCGATGCGTTTATGAAGTGATTTGGTCTTGCATGTTGCCATTATCCGATCAGCATCGATACCTTCGGTCAGGCATCACTTGCGCCGCTTGTTAAGCCGCCACCTAACATTGTCATGTTCGATCATCGGTTCAGCCAACACGTCATCCTTCAGCGACTTCAATTTGGCTGTTTCCACGAATATATTCAGGGCAACTTTCAATAAGGAAGTGATTTCCATCTTCCTATTTCATTTTATGGCGAATTTCAGGACCGCTTCAAAGTAATTCCTGGTCATCAAAGTTTTGCTCCTATTTGGCTTCGTCTGTATCCTGTGGCCGGCGTCATGCCGTAAAGAGCAATACCGTGAATCTTTGGGTCGGAATCACAGACTACGACTGGTTTTCTCTCCACGCCTCAAAAGACTCTGTGGAGGAGGTGAACTTCTGGCGACCTTCCTCTCGTCAGGGTTTTCGGGCGCTCCAACCGGGTGGCATGTTCCTGTTCAAGTTGCGCTCACGAAAATTCATAGGCGGCGGTGGCTTCTTTGCAAAGTATCTACCTCTTCCTTTGAGCCTGGCTTGGGACGCATTTGGTGAAGGCAATGGGGCCAGGACACTCGACGAACTCCGCCGACTCATCGCGCGCAATCGTCACGAACCAATTAGCCCCACTGAGAATCCACACATCGGTTGTATCCTGCTTGAAGAACCATTCTTCTTTGCGGAGAACGATTGGATTCCACTGCCCGAAGATTTCAAGCCGGGCATTCAAATGGGCAAGACCTACGATACGAACACCGGGACTGGTCTACATCTATGGAATGAAGTTGCCGAACGCCTGCCCCGTACAAGAACAAAAATACTCGGGCCAGCAACAGAGGCGACTCAGGAACAAGTGCGCTTTGGTAGGCCTGTGCTAGTCGCACCGCGCTTGGGACAAGGAACCTTCAGAGCGCTTGTAACAGATGCCTATAACTACAAGTGTGCGATTACCTCTGAAAAGATATTGCCAGTGCTTCAAGCGGCTCACATCCGTCCGCATCACAAGGGCGGCGAAAACGAGGTACGAAATGGACTGTTACTTAGGAGCGATCTTCACACCCTCTTCGATCACCATTACCTTACGATTGAACCAAATAATACAACGCTGGTTGTGAGTAGGAGACTCCATGATGATTTCGATAATGGCAAATACTACTACGAACTTAATGGAACACGATTAGCCTGCCCAGATAATCCGTTGCTTGTTCCTTCCCTAGACAACTTGACCTATCGTTATGAACTCTTCAGAGAGTTCGAAGAAACCGCATGAGCTAGCCCTTCGTTCTAGCCATTCGTTCTCCTGAGCCTACGATATACCATTGATACGATACTCGAGTTACTGAGTTCCGGAATGACCGTCGAAGAGATCCTGGCGGACTATGAGGAACTACAAAGCGATGACATTCTCGCTTGTATTGACTACTCGAGTGGGCTCTGCCAAATAGATCGAATTGAGACGCTTTCGTTCTAGATCCACAAAAGTTTTCGACTGGCTATCTAGATCTCTACCACGGGAGGACAGCGAGACAACTGATGAAGTAGCAACTTGTGCGATTAACGCCGAGGACGCAGAGACGCCGAGGACGCAGAGTCAAACTGATGAAGTCGAAATATTAATGTATGAGCTATCCTTGCGGATACCCGTAAGCCGCAACTTCATTCCTCTGAACATAGGATTGGGCAAGTGTGTCACAGTCTGGTGGCACGCCTCATTCAAATCGAAATCCCCACATGGTGCGATGGCGAGTGTACATACGCACCGATCGGTCGTGCTCACCGGAAATGAGCTGTCGACCGTCAGGAGAAAACGCCAGCGCGTAGACCGGCGAAGTGTGCGTCCCGATGTGCGTTATCAAGCGGTGCCGATTGACGTCCCAGAGCGCAATTGTCTTGTCATCGCCAGAGGAAGCTATCGTTGCAGCGTCGGGCGAAAAGGCAACCGATTTGACCCGGGCCTCGTGCCGACCCAACACCGAGAGTTGATGCAGCGGGCTCAACGTTCCGAACCTCACCGATCCGAGATCGTCTCCAGCAGCCACGTATTGACCATCACGCGACAGACTCAAAGTAACGATTGGAGTCTCTGCCCAACGCTGCCGCGCAATTAGCTGCCGCGTCCGAGCGTCCCACACTAAAACGTAACCGCCGTCTGTGACGCAGATGAGCCCACCGTCTGCAGTAAATGCGCCGCCATAGACGATACCCCAATCACCGATCAGACTCATGATGGGTTTTCCGCTCTCGCTGTCATATACGCCATGAGTGGTTGCAATAGACCGGCCGTCAGGTGATATGACCACGAAATATCCGGCTTTCACTGGAGAGGATTCCGGAGGTTTGATAATCAAGTCTGGCTTGTGCGTCGCTAGATTCCAGCGAATAATGTTACCGTCCTGATCGGCCGACGCTAACCACTGATTGTCTGGGGAAAAGGCAACCGCCGCCACGCGCGTGAGATGACCCATCAATACTGCCTCCTTGCTCCCTTGCGCACGGTCCCAAACGATAACCGATTGATCTTCGCTCGCGCTCGCCACGTACTTACCATCAGGTGAAAACGTAACGCCCCGCACGGCGCCGCTATGCTCTCTGAGATTGGCAATGCGTTCGCGCTGCCACACGTCCCAAACCAGAATGGCGCCGTCACCGTGGGTCGACACCAGCCAACGCCCATCAGGAGAGAACGCCACGCTCCAAACGATCGATTCGTAATCCAAAGATGCTAGTTTCGTGAGAGTGACAGCGTCCCATAAGATTACGCGTTCGGCCCCTGTTGCCAACAACTTTCCATCGGGTGAAAACGCGACTGAGCGTCCATGAT
>JBHEMC010000065.1:0-25379 GCA_046262775.1 Pyrinomonadaceae bacterium
CGGCTACACCGGGGCGGACAAGCGACCCGAGCTTGCCGACCGAGACGTGTCGTGGAACATCGCGATCAAGCGCAGCATCATCAAGGCGCTGCCGCAAGCGTTGCGCGAACTGGCGGAGCCGGTCGAGCCGATTATCATCGATAATCTTCACGGTTGATATTTGTCGGTTTCGTGAGCTTGCGGGTTATTTCGGATGCTGGAGGTGTTGCATCAGGGAAGTAAATGGCAAACCGCAAATCCCCAATCTTAAACATATGTCTGATTACTGCACCGGCTTGTCAGCTGCCGTCGCAGTACCACCTCCGTGATCACCTCCACGAAGGACCATGGTTTCATCAATGAAGTACGAGAGTGTACCCGTCTTACCGTATTCCATTGGTACTGCAGTGACTTCAAAGTCGCCGGCAGAAAGCGTCAGCATAAATTTATAGCCGCGATTCTCCAGCGCTTCTCGTTCGATTCGTTTCTCCTCCACTAACTGCTCTAACGTGGCATAAGCGTCTCCACCTTTTTCTCTATGGAATTGCGCTTCCGCACTCGCAATCCACATTAAAGTGCCGCGCGTAGACTGCTCGTTTTTCAACGCGGGAGGAGCATCGCCCTCACCCGCCATGGCTGCTATTGCCATCAACGCCAGGCTTTTTGGCACTCGAAATTCGTGTATAGGTCCAAACCCTTCGTCCGTTAGACAGTAGGTGACCGGTTGAGCTATCGCACTCAATTTAAACATGCTCTCTCTCGTTCGGTCGCTCATCAATGTAGTTGGTTCATTGGCCCATGACCTATAACTGTCGATTAGCGCGCGTGAAATGAAAACCTGCCCCTGCACTTCTCGGGGTAGCCATCGCGTATAGTTTCTAAACTGACTGTCGCTACTGAGAGTTTGGTGATTGAGATACGACTCAACGACGTGGTGAATTGTTGCCGCATCGGTCGATAGAACGAGAAAATTTTGTATGAACGCATAAGCAAAAGCGTTCCCGTACGAGACGAGTTCAACGTCATCACGCTTTTCTGTTTGTGCCAGCGATGACGCGCCTTTGAAACCCCACCTATCAATTAACTTCGGCAGCAACCGTCTCATTGCATCTTTGTCGCGCAACGAAAGCGCAAGTACTGGAGACGGATCCGCGGGAGGGTCATGCGTATTTTGACCATCATTTGCGGCAATGCCTGGTGGGCTCGGTCCGCCGACGAACTCTTTGATAGGCATTGCCAGAACTACTTCGTTGCCGAGCAGGGGCAAGAGGTCCTCTTTGAGTTTCATTCCGAACTTCTTTTCGAAGGTCGCCAAAACAGCTTCGCTGGAACTTTCAAATTGCGTAGGAACGAAAGGCGGCCGCTTGTTGTCGATTAGTGAATACATACCCGGCAGATCGAGCGACGCAATTAGCACCAACTCGGCGTCGGCGGGAAGTACGTTCGGTGATTCGAAAATTACTCCTGGTCCGGGCAATAACAGCGGCATAATAGGAATAACACTCGCTTTGACCGCGGGCGCGTTAACAAACAGTGCGCGAAGGTCAAACGTTTCATTCTCGAAACTCAGCGATACCCCGATCGCTTCCGGCCACACTGGGGGAGCATTGAAGAAGCTATTCGTCAGTGCGCCGAAGGCAAGCGGCATCGGATCGGGTGTCGGCATTGTTTTTGCGGCAGGTACAGGATAAGGTACCGGCAGCACTTCATTACGAAGCTCGTCCGGAGGTTCATCCAAATCCGGCTCACGATCGGGTGTCGGAGAAGATTTCGCCAGCTCGGCAGCTGCAGCCTGATTTTGCCTGACTTCTTCCTCATACTTCTTGCGCTGTTCTTCCTTCCGTTTGTTCATTGCGCGAACGTCAAAAAACAAAAAAATTGGATCGCTACTAAATCGATCATGGGCAGTACGGAAGTTAGTGTCTTCTGACAAAGGTCTGCTGCCAACTGGTCTTAACTTCTTGAGCAGCAACGGCACAGGAGTAATCACAACAAGAGAGCCGGTTCTTTGAACAAAATAATCTTGTTTCGCTAGACGCTCCTGTTTCTGAGATTGCGCAGAGGCATTCGGGTCAGTTGAGGTGTCAGGCTCGGACGAAAACAGTTTTGGCAGTAGATTGTTTAACTCGCTTTCGAATTTCGCCGCATCCTCGGGCGAGGCCAGCTCCACCGCCACCAATAATTCCGGCAGATCGCTTTTGTTCGGTAAAATACCAACGACCACCCGGGAAGTCATAACTGCGTCCGTATGGTCATTGAGCCACTTGACCAGCTTTTGGAACTTCTGAGGTGGTTTCGAGACTTTCAGAATGGAGTCGAGTAATTCATTTGCAGCAGATGAACGAATCACCTGACCAACACCACGGACCTCGCCATAGATTTGATAGCTGTCAGACGCAAATAACGTTTCGATAGTAGCGGCAACTTCGATGGTTGCCAGCTTAGACGGAGGCTTTGGGCCATTTGATGTACGCCGCTGCTGTCCCATTGTAGCCAGCGGCGTTATGACCATAGCCCCTGCAATAACTACCAGCTTCAGAATTTTGAGTCGCATATTAGAATTGTGCCTTGTTACTAAGACGCCACGAATATCATTTAGTTCCTGCCACTCTTTTCCAGATACTAGATTCTCCTTCAGTCTGCACCATGGCGAATACGGCGTCGTAAGCTGCAGCATATGCTGCCTTCATGTCGTTGGCGGTTTTGGCTGCTGACAGGGTTTCCTCCAGCGCTGAATAGGTCAGTTTACCGGTGATGTGACCGCGTCGGACCATTCGTCCTTCTCCTGCGACGTATATTGCCAGACCTTCGGCGAGCCATCGAGGAGTTTTTTCGCAACCCAACTCATCGATGATTACATGTACGAGTTCATGGCGTATCGTCGTTTCAAGTATTGCGCGTTTCTTCAGCAGCACAAGAGGTTGTAATTCGATGTAATGTGCTCTGGTAGCTGCTGCGGCCCATGATGGTTGTCTCGTGCGAGCAACGAAGTCGCCCGTTGTGTCATTCAGAAATATATCTATGGTGGGCAGACTTGGATCAATCCCTGCCGCTCGAACGCGCCTGAGAATAGCTTCCCGGTTCAACTCCAACAGCTTGATCACTAGAGCTAATTCTTCATGATGCAAACCAGCCGGGTACCTTATCTGAAAGTGTTCGCTGTTCGCGGCCTTAACCGAAGCCAGGACCGGTCTCGTCGCAGGAACCGCAGAGTTGCGCCAGAGTATATCGAGGTAATGGGTTAAACGTTCACTGTCTTCGCCAACACCGCCCAGCCGTACGGAACCGACCGCAGTTCCCGGGAAATACTTAGCCAGAATTTGCTGGAAGCTATAACCTCGCTCAGCCATAACGTGCGCTCCTTCCTGACAAAGACCCAATCCATGTCCGAAACCAGTTCCCTGGAATACAAATCGCGAGCCAGATTGCGTTACTAGGAAGCGCGAACTCTTTAGAAACTTCCACCCGAGCGCACGACCAACGATCAATTTGAAATTCCAGCCACTTACTGTAGCCACGCGATTGCCGGTGATTCGGACCACCTCTGCACGCCCGGTGGCATCACGCCTGGCAACTGATATTTCTCGAACCGATTCTCCGACATCTGTCGTCGGATCACTGCGCAGCGCGGACCCAAGCGTTGTTTCGTTAATTACATCGGTCCAGGCGTGATGTCTTCCTGTAGAACAGAATTCATCGGGCACTCCTCGCAGGTAACTCGGCGCCCGCTGATGCCAAAGCGTTTGAAGATTAGCGGTCATACCGCCGCACGATGCGCCAAAATAGGAGTCGACGACCCCGCCGCGGTCATCGCGGAGAATGAGTCCGGCTGTTTCTGTGACTGCAGTTCGGGCCTTTTGGATCGGAACTCGGATTTCGCTGGGATCGACAAAACGCTGACAGTGGGTTGTGGAACAAAAATCGTATCCGCCAATTTTATGTCGTCCGCTGTTCCCGACAGCATACGTGCGTGCGACGATCGCTAGTGCTCGCAAGGCTTCCGGCTGGTCCTCCATGCTTCCTTCAGCTGCGACCACGCCGAGTACGTACTGTTCCAGTGGGATTTCGCGCGTCACATTCTGCGTTACCAAATGAACTCGGATTGCCGAATCAGCGGTGACAACTTTTGACGGTTCCGTTGTCGGAGAAAATGTTGAAGAAACGGTTAGGTTATTGGTAGCGGAATAAAACTCTTCTAAAACTGCTTTGGCGATTAAGGCTGCGTCTGCACCGTGCGAGTTTGTCAGAAATACCAGGATGCCGAGTTCCACACCGGAGAAACGGAAGTCAGAGTCATGAAAAGCGAAACCTATAAACCACCCATTCGTTCTGAACCCATCGACGGGCGGAGCAGTGCCTGTCTTCCCCACCATAAAATATGGAAGCGAATAAAGCCCGGTGCGCTGGGCGGTGCCGTAAGTTACAGCGCCACGCATGCCACGAAGAATCTCCTCTCGTTCTGTTTGCGGAATTACTACCTGACTGGGTGCCGGCCGAACGACGTCAGTGGCGCGCCCTAAGTACGGCCGAGGTAAAGTGTTGCCATTCATGATTGCGGTATACGCTGTCAACAGTTGAATTGGAGTTACTAGAAGATATTGACCATCGCCAACGGCGCTTTGTGACTCCCAGGCTGTCCGATCGATTCTTCCGGGCTGCTCACCGTCAATGTTAATACCTGTCTGTCGACCGAAGCCAAAGGTCTCAAGAGTTCGTTTGAAATCCGACTCAGCTAAGCGTTCCCCAACCTTGCCAAAGTAGTAATTGCAGGAGTAGGCGATTGCTTCGGCAGGATCGAGTGGCGGCAGATTACGTGGATGCGAACACGCAGTTGCGAATCCGTGATGCTCATACCTTTCACGGCACAATGTTCGTTGACCCGTTTTCAGCACACTGCTATGGAATGCCGCCAACGCCGTAAATGGTTTGATAGTAGATCCTGGTGGGTAAGCCGTCTGAAATGCGATCTGAGGATTAACTGCAACTCTGACGCGTCCAGTTCGGGGGTCAATAATCAGAATCGATCCCTTCTGTTGCGCTAAAACTCTAATCGAGGCTTGTTGAAGCAGAGCATCTACTTGATCCTGTGAGATCGTGGTAACTCGCAAACCAGTCGATGATTTAACGAGGAATGCTGCCAGTCCGACCAGCGTCAATACCGCAAGACCGACCGCTATGCGACCCTTTACAGAGTGACTTGTGATCCGCCGCCTTGGCGACGCACTGTTGGATGATGTCGGGACCGTTCGATCAAGGGCCAGTGAACCGGCTTGATCCGACCCAACAAGCGACAAAATTCGCTTTGACTCTCTTCGCGCGATACCCAACGGCGAACCAGACGAAGTAGCTGCACGCATTACAAATTAGCCGATTCCGAATCCCCGGTTTGTCTAATCGTCAGAGATCCAACTGTGAGCAGCCATCCAAGTAAGATCAGGATCGCTGTAAGAGCAAGCCGTAACGAAAAGACCGCGAGTTCCAACCATGGCTTCTGAGTTGATACAGATTTCGTCAACACGAGGTAAGGAAGAAGCGCAAAAACGATGAAGCCAAATGAATAAATTAAGAGCGATTCAGGAGCAAAGATGCGTCTGCTTAAATCGCGCAATTGGCTCAAGCTTGCTCGGAAGCCGTCTTGAATAACGGCAACCCACAAGTGAATCAACCCAAGCGGAAGAAATACGCCAAAGAGCAAATATCGAATCGTCAGCAACAAGGTAAGGCTTTTAGTCGAAGAAGAAACAACCGCAAGTGGGAGGGCCGCTACCGGCGGCGGCGGTGCAGCATGGTTTTGAATTTTCGTCAAAACGTATGCGACGGCAATGGTGAAACCGATCACCGGCAAAGTCACGACAACTATTTTCCAACAAGTGCTTAGAGAGCGTCGCAAGAAGTCGTTCGCGTTTTCCACAGTCGTGTAGCACAACGCGGCTGACTGCAAAAGAAAAAATATTCCTATTGCCACAGCTGCGAGCATCAGAGTCAGAGCCAACTGAGACACAGTTGCCTCTTTCGTGCTGACGAAGAGATAGACGACGCTGATTAATCCTACGTATGCAATCAGCAGAATAAGTGTGGATGTCCAATTTTTTAACAGCAGACGAAAGGCTGATCTCAGTGCATCAATCGATCTGAATAACATTGGATCCTCCTGATAGTTTCAATTACGGTCAGCAAAAGAAAATCGGGCGTTATTGGTATTGGCGTGAGTCGCAGGCTGATACATCAACTCGGCGCGTGCCGGAGCAACACCGAACTCACCAGGTATCTGCACGCGCATCGCATACTGGAACGTCGCGTTGCCGTTGAAATAGTCGAGAAAGAACACCGTGCGCTGATCGCGGAATTCACAAGAGCTGTACCAGTCCGTCCAATTCCGGTTGGTATAGTCGAGATTCAGGTAACCGACATTATCAATCTGCTCCGCACCGGCGGGAATCGGATCCTCGATCATTACGTGGCGACCCTTGTTTCCCTGAAGTCGCAATCGCACCGCGATCAGATCGCCAGATCGTACTTCGCCAGTCAGCGGCTCACTGATCCATTTCAGGTTGTAGCCGTCCTCGATTACCCGTAATCGGAAGTACTCGCGTGTCACTGACAAATTAGCGTTTGAAGATGGACTAACCTCAGATTCGTCAGTGTAATAATCGAGACGACTCGTCAGGTACACGCTGCCACCACCTCGTTTGATGATGCGGACTTGATTGCTGAGCCCGACAGCGTCGCCCTTCCTCTCGATGACAAACGATTGGCTAGCATTGTTTTCGGTGATCCGTTCAGTCAGAACGTTCTCATTGTTAAGATAGACTTCAACCGCGTAGTCAGGAGTCAGGTCATGGCTGATCTTGATGTAATCGACCAGGCCATAGATGGCGAATGCAGTGTTTTTTGTAGAGTCCCAGTAGTAACCATTTGTCCGTTCGGATACGAGCCACCGCGCAACCTTGGGAAGCAGAGGGCTGTCCGGCCGAATACGCGACAGAGCTTTAAGTGAGAGAGCAGTCGCTTCTGTGTCGTCTTCCTCCGCAAAATCGAGCATTGCTTTGCGCCGTGATTGCCAGTGGGCCGTGTTGGCGTCGGATTGTGCCGAACGTTCAATCTCCTCTGCGACCTGGCCTGCTCGGTTATCGTCGTTCTGGAGCTTCAGTGTCAGCGCCAAGAGAGCACGACCGTAGGGTTCAAGCGACGCACGATTAACTAATAGCTTTTCGAGTGACTCCTGATTCCGATCGCCACCTTCCACCAGAGCGTAGATCATGAAAGCGCGTGTTTCGTTGTCGATTACGGTACCTGCCTCAGTAGTTCCGCTGGTCAGCATTTGCTTTAGCTTCTCGCGCCCTTGCAAAAGCCGGGCTTCATCAATGTCGTACCCGAGCTTCCTTGCCAGCGTTAACCCATCGACGACGTAGGCTGTCATGAAAGGATCGCTTTGATCGTTCTTCCACCAACCCCAACCACCGTCCTTGTGTTGGAACGCGTACAGACGGTCCCGGCCCTTCGACACTTTCTTTTCCAGGACAGAAGCGTCGCGGACGGATGCAGATCTGACGTCCTTCACAGCTTGCGTGACTATGACGTTTGGCAAAAAGCTCGACATAGTTTGCTCGGTGCAACCGTACGGAAATGTTGTTAGGTAATCGAGTGCGCCGAAAAGCGAGCCGGCGACTGACGGTGTAACTTCGATACGTAAACGACGACTGTTGATATCTGAACTGGAATCTATGGCTAAGGAAAACTCATGGGCTACATTGTCTGTAGCACTACCCCAGCTTTCATTCCTACTTTCCTGAAGACCTCGTGGCGCAACATTCAGCGAAAGCTCGACGGCATCCGACTCTGTTTTAGTCAAAGCCTTGGCCAGTAACTTGATCTCGCCGGTTTGTGGCGCCGAGATTCGCCAATCCACTCGGTGTTCACCTTCTTTGCCGATCGTTACTGTTTCGTGTGAAGCGCTCAACAGCTGTGCGCCAACAACAGATAAAGCTATTTGCGTGGTTTCAGATTTTTTCAAATAGTTGTGAACTATTCCGGATAGCACGACTGTGTCGCCCTGCGTCACAAATCGTGGAGTCTCCAGGCGCATGATTACATCTTTGCGTGCCACTACCTTGTTCTGGCCGACGCCGACCTTTGTGTCGGGGGTTACTGCGCGAGCCGTAGCACGCCAGGTGGTCAGATTATCGGGAAGGCGAAAACTAAGAGTGGCGCGACCGTCAGCACCAGTAACTGCATTCGGTTCCCAAAAGGCAGTATCTTTAATTTGTTTACGCACCATCGGTTCAACGAAATCGCTTTCGTTCTTAAAATCCGCGAGTTGATACGACGTCTTGTTGCGGGCGATGTCCACTGGCTTTTCGCCGGCGTAGCCCGTGAAAGAAAACGCGCGTGAGAAGTGCGTCTCGACCGCGTTGTAACGCATTCCATAAAACTCCTTGCGGATGCTGCCTGTCTCCGGAGCAAGGCTGTAAATCGCCTCGTCAACAACGCCGATACTTACTTCCGCATCGGGTACTGGTGCACCTGCATCGTTTCGCACGACCACTGTGTACGACGCAGTCTCGCGTGGCTTGTATTCTTTCTTTTGCGAGATGATTTCAAGATTCAGTAACTTGTCGCGCGCGGGTACAAGAAGCTTTTGCTCGGCTGTATACATATCGCCGTCTTTGACGTAGGTCACATTTAGAAAAGCATTAGGTTCGTAGCTCGCATCGATCGGCACGTCGAGCAAGATCGAATTACTTGAAGTGATAACGGTTTTTGCTGACATCACGCGGGTCAACTCTGTGGTCACCAACAGGTTTGCCCCGCCGGTGGGAAGAACCGCCAGCACATGGGCAGTTTCGCCGGGCCGATACGAATTCTTATCAGGAATCAGCTGTATCGAACCGCTGCTCTCGCGATAGTAGGAGGTATCGAGCCACTCCCGCTCGCGACTCGTAACCCAGATGTAGGTCCCGCCAGAAGTGCAACTCCTTCCACCATCCTTCACGGTGGTTTGAACATAAATGCTGCCGGCGTCCGAGATGGGGAGACTATAGGTTGCCAGTCCCTGCGAGTTCGTCGTTATTTCTTCAGAACTCAACTCACGCTCATGCATTTGGTAAGGACGATCATAATTGTTCTTCTTTTCCGACCTGGTCCAGGTCTGCAGTACTACTTTAAGCTGCAATGAAGCAGGGACAGGATGTCCCTCGTAGTCAATCGACGACACGGCAATCCGGGCCGTGTCGCCTTTCGTGTAAACGTAACGATCAGGCTCAACTCGAGCAATGACACGACCACGAGCGGCAATGACGCTTGCGTTTCCGTTGATTGTGCGGCGAGACGAATCAACAACCTGGGCATCAATCCGATATTCATAGTTGGAACCATCTTTGCTGTCGGTTACCGGCAAGGTGAAATCGACGTCGAGATGACCTTTCGCATCGAGCTTACCCTCGCTTTCCAGTACCATGTCGCTGCCGTACCCAGATCCTGAGTGCCTCTCCTCAGGATCTGATTCGTCACCGGATTCGTCCGAATCTTCTTCAGTCGAATACCAGGGCCAATACCTTGATCGATAGATGTAGTACTGAACTTCCGCGCCGGCGACAGGTGACCCAAAAAAGTAACGCGCATCGATCGCAAACCTGGTTTGGCTGCCTTCGACGACGAATCGGGTTGGAGTGGTGATCGATACTTTGTATTCGGGCTTTTTGTATTCGGCGACCTCAAAACTGGCGCTTGATTGACCATCGGCGGTGTCGACCAGGATCTGGTAGCTACCTAACGAGGCTTCTTCCGAAAGGTCCATGTCACCTGCAAACGTGCCGTGAGGTGATAGGGAAATTTCCTTTTCAAATACTTTGGAACTATTGGAGTCTTCGATCGCGACGTTTACTTTGTGGTCAGTAACAGGTCGATATCGGCCCGCGTCATCGACACGCCGGACGATACCCTTGAAGTAGACCTTCTGAGCAGGCCGGTAGATTGGACGATCTGTGTAGATGTAACCGCGAACCCCTTCGGAATTGTCCTCGTCGTAATTGCCGAAGTAGAACGATTCAAGATCAGAGATCGCAAAGTGTTCCTGTTGTCTTGCGAAAACGACGATGCGTTGGTCAACAGTGTCGTCCACTTCCTCATTAGCATCCCTCTTGATTGCGTCAACTTTGGTTTGAAACACGCCCTCCTGATTTGTCGAGCCCGTTGCCAATACCTTCTGGTTTTGCAGAACCTGAACGCGTGCATTTCGGCGGGGCTCTCCATTCTTCCGGTCGACCGTGTAGATCATGAGGTCCCCGCTGGCTGATGTCTTTTGAACCATCGCCAAGTCGCTGACAATGACGACTGAGTACGCGCGCAGTTCACCCGACACCGCTTCAACTAAGTAAACACCCGAATCCTGTTTGCCTAATGGAACCATTCTGCGATCGTAATGATCTTCAAGTTCCGGAAGCGGTTCTCGCCATGTCTTCACAAGTTGGCTGGGGTTCAGGAGTGGTACGCGTGCGTAGTCTGCGACATTGAGTGGCATACGTTTCGCTTCATCTGTCCCACGAAACTTGTGATTAAACGATTGACGTGTGGTTTGGCGTATTCCTGCGCGAACATATTCTTTTACGGTTACATAGGCCCATCGTTTCAGAGAGCGAAGTCGTTCGAGAAGGGAAGGACGGCGGCTGAAGCCCTGCGCGATTTCTTCCTCCTCTCTTTCTCCCAGTTGATGCGGGTTGCTGAGTTGCGCGAAGAATTTTTCCGGCTCGTTGACTCGATAGACTCTGAAGTCGAGACTCTCAACTGCATGGTAGTCGAGCCAAAGCCGTGCTGATTCGTTTGTTGCGTACGTCCTGTCCGTCGAGAGAGAAAAGAATGGTTTGGAAGACTCGCGAAACTCTTGGCCCTGATATGGAAGAGCCTGGTTGTTCTTCGCAATCGTTCGGGCGTGCGAGCCCGCTACATAGCAGGTGGCGGCGACGACGATGGCGTAGACAAGAACTGTAGAGCAGAAGTGTACGGATGTTAGTTTGGTTCGTAACATGTTTATCTCTCCGGAAGACTGGATTGAGTGAGAATCCTGAGACGGTAGAAACCAAGAAAATTAGGATTGGTAGTAACTGGACGCCAGCGTTTGTCAGGATGCTGGTCCAGCACTGCTAATCGAACTTTCTTAATAGTACCCGCGGCATGACTAGAGGGACCCGTATGGTAGATGACCCAGTCGCGGGCGCCTTCCTTGGCAAGGTGGGCCTCACCGATAAAAATCATTACGTGGAAAGGAAACTTCTGTACCCATGGTTGGTAGAAGAACAAGAGGTCGCCCGGTTCAGCCTGTTGCCGGCGGCGACTGACAAAATCGCAGTTGTACGTTTTGAGTGTCTGTGCATCGGCAAAATCGGAAAGCGCATCCGTCTTAAAATCGTCTGTGACGAAAGGCCCTGGTTTTGTGCGGAAAAGTTTTCCCTCCGGTGCTAGTTGAGACGAATCAAAGGAAACATCCGCAGCGATGGGCGAATATTCGAGCCCCATTCGCTTGTACCACGACCGATCGTGCCGACGCAGAGCCTCCTTCCAGGCAAATCGTGCTAAACCGGCGCAGTCACGTTGGTCCGTGTTCCATTGATCGCTGATTTTGTAGAACTGCACTTCCGCTATCCAGGTAAACCATCGGCGAAAGCTCTCCCTATCGTTAAAGGTTTTGAGCTCGAGAAATTCCGGCAGGCCATCGCCATCGATGTCCTGCAGGTCAGCGGCAGTAGAGTGTTCGCGGAGATTCGCGGGTTGAAACGAGTTCAAGTGCGTCTTTGAGTTGGCGGTGTTTTCACGGAACGAAAAATAGGAGAGAAGAAACACAATTGCGAACCAGAGTAGAAGTGCCACGGCAACACGAATTTTTGTGTCTATCGCAAACATCGCGCGGATTATTGAGGTTCATGATGATTCAGGACGAGGCGGCTGCAGACAGCGGAAGAATCGGTTAGTACTGAGATGCCCGTGTCTTATTACGGCCACAGCACATGTGGTAAGCCACAGTGCCGCGCTATTCAGTTTCTATGGCAAATCCGAGGCAGTTCTCGCGAGAGTTTGTCAGCCGAGACTGAGCAAATGGTCCACCACTCAATGGGACAAAAAGACTGTTGCAAATTCCGGCTGTGGCGGTTAGATTGAGCTCATTTCCGAAAAACAGGGTGGAGGTCTCCCGAATTCATAATGGGTTTGCCACTGCCTTCAGATAAATGCGGAGGATGCAAAAAGTGCCGACCGGAACTTGCCCGGAATGTGATGCCGATGTCCACGTTGATCTCGATACGGACAAAGGTGACATTGTCTCATGTGAAGAGTGTGGAACTGATTTGGAAGTGGTCGGGCTCGATCCAGTCGAGCTGGACATAGTGGAGGAAGAGGCTTACGACGAAGACGAGGACGAAGACGAGTACTGAAAGGATCAAACGTATTCTGAGACATTCACGGCAACCCGGTCTTACCTGACGGGCCGCAATCCTTTGTTTATTCTCTTTTGTCGGCCCGGTAGTCATCGCGACTCTGACGAAGTGTAATACCGCTGGGGCCCTCGACTCTAATTGAATGCATTTGTCCGTCGTGCCGCTTGTCTTCGGGTGGGTAGAATGCCAGGACGTAAGCTGAACCGACTTCTTCCGCGAGTGCACGAAACAGAGGCGCGTAGTCCCTTTCGTTTGCATAAACGTTCCTTCCTCCTGTCTGTTCCGCGAGTCCGCTAACGTCCAAAGGTGTTGGTAACGGATTTTGGGCTGAGGCGGGAACGGCCTGTGAGTATGACGGAAGGGTAACCACAAATACGCTGACGTCTGCTGCGTTTGCTCGTTCGATGACAGTGGGCGCTGAAACTGTATCACCCACAGGAAATCCATCCGTTACCACTAAAACAACACGTTTCATCAACCGGCGTTCGCGTGTGCGTGGTGCCTGTCTAACAAGAAGGCGCACTGCATCGTCAACAGCGTCGTAAGTATGAGTCGAAAGACCGCTGCCGGGCTCATGTGCAACTCGTTCAAGCGTGTCGTCGAGCTTAGCTGGATCAGCAGTAAATTTTTGGAGGGTCTTTACTTTCATACCGAAGGTCATCACGGCATAGATCGCTGCATGATTCGAAAGTTGAGCAGAAAACGCTTTCAAAGCTCCCCTCAAGTGTTCCATTTCTTCAGCGGTCATACTGCCGGAAACGTCGAGAGCAAAGACAATCGCAACCGGGCGGGGCTCACCTTCACGACGCTCGACGTGGAAGAACGCGATGGATTGTTCGAGGCCGTCGGAAAACAGCTTAAAGTCTGATTGCCGGAGGTTTCGGACGGGACGTCCGTCGGCGGCTGTTGCTGTAACATCAACTGAAACAAGATCAGTATCGAACCGAAGTACGTCAGCCGGTTCCTGCTCGTCAGAAAACACCTTGCGCGGCCTTTGCGCAGACGGAGTTTGACTCAAGCGCGAATGGCCAAAAAGAACAACCGAAAAAAGCAGGGAGAAGGAAATTAGCAGGACGACGATTTTGCTCATTTAATGCTTGTTCCTGAGAATACGTTTAAGCAATTATACGAAGCCGATAGTTATCTGACTATTGTAGTCGCGGGCAACAACCCTGGTGCCGCCTTGCATCAACGTTGTTTGACTACCTCGGTGGTATTATTTGGCCACGCTTGGATTGGCATCCCATTTTGTTAGGAAAGAGGTGTGCTTGTGAGATTCACGAAAATCCTTACGGCCGCCGCGTTGATGTTGGGAGCGTTGAGTCTGTCGCTCGCGCAAGACCGCGGTACGGCAACTATTAAAGGAAGAGTTCGCGTTGAAACAGGTTCGGCTGCCGGAGTCACGGTTATTCTGCGACGCGGCGAGACGGAGTTGACGCACGTAACGACCAACAAGAACGGTGAATTCTTATTCGCGCGTGTGGCTCCGGGCCAGTACGGCCTCACATTCCGTAAACCGGGTCTGAGCGTCGGCGCAATTGAAAATGTTGAAGTGAAGGCAGGAAAGACACGGTCGCTTGGGGATCGATTGATACTGATGATCGACGAAGGTTCGATTGCTTTCATCCGCGGCAGCGTTTTCAACGGTGACGGACGTAGCGTTCCAAATGCCAAGGTGGAGTTGGCCAAACTTCTCGACGATGGTTCGGTCAAGAAGATCGATGGTCGATTGACTACAGAGACAGGTAGCTTTTCTTTCCGGCTGGCGCCGGATGTAGCGAAGTACCGCGTCAGCGTGAAGATCGGTAGTATGGATCCAATAACTAAAGACGTAGAGATTGATGGGGCCGCAGTTTATCGCGTCGCGTTGTCATTACCGCCGATCGCGAAACCGTAAGATTATTAAAGCGCTTCTACTTGTGCTTTGCATTGATACTCAGCGCACTTTATGGATGAACGGGAAGAGTTTCTAACTGCAAAACAACTTGCCGCTGTCTTGCAGGTGAGCGAATCGACGGTCCGTCGACTGGCCCAAAAGCGGCGCATTCCTTCCGTACGGTTGACACCGAAGATCATCAGATTTCATCTCGACGCCGTGCGGGAAGCTCTTGAAGTACCTCGTTACCGTATTCGGCATGGGGAATACAACGAGCGCGTGGATGATGCGCAATTATCATTCGAGGATCTTATTCTCACGTAGGTCTGCGTCTGACCGGCGGCTTGAATTCAACCCACTGTCCATTGTCTTTGATGTAAATGCGAGGCGACCGAATTTTGAACCCTTTCGCAAATCCCGGATTTGCAGCGAGGAATTTTCTGACGGTCCCCTGATCCCCCGTAGCGACTCGCCACGTTCCATCTTCGCGAACAAGGTATTGTTGGGCGACAATTTTGCCCTCTGCCTGAATAGGAGCAATGCGACCGTACAGTATGGTGTCAACGACGGCTAGATTGCCCGCGACTTTGATTCGTCCAACCTCGAGACGATCGAGCGAATAAATGTCCTGGGCGCGTTGAAGAGCGCTAATGAACCGGTCACGTGACATACGAGCTCGTGAGGAATTGGGCAGCACATCATAGAGAGCGCCATAGTGATGTGATTTCAGTTGCTCGAAAACCCTCTGAACGGAACTGCGCACGTCCGATTCATCCGAAGCCCTCACGGTGGCATGTGCGGTCAGGAGCACTACCACTGCACATACAAGGGCATTGAAAGCGTACTTCCGGGTCTTCATTTCAATCTACATCCTGGTCGGTTTCGTCTGTATCATCAATTCGTCTGATCATGTCACGTGTTCGTACGCGGTAGCTGAGAAACCAGGCCAAAGCTCCGATTGTCGCCACGATAAAGGCTTCGTCGAAATCGCGACGCAACAGTAATACTGAGGCAAGAAGGGTACAAACCGCGGCCGCTGACATCCAAATTTGCTTCACTGCACATTCACCGGAATGACAAGATCTAACGTGCCGGGTGCGTAGCAAACCTGATCATCGCAGGCTTGAACGCGTAACTTGGCCCGTAAATTCTGCGGGCCTCTTGCGGTACCGGTGGCCGCTTTGAGTCTGACCTCAAGAGTGGTGTCACCTTCGTAAACCGCGAGTGGGTTTTCCGCAAAGGGAAACTTCTTTGCGATTGCGTTCGGATAACTGATGAAATCCACGGAAATGCCGCCGGCGGGCGTTATTTCTAACTCCGTCGCTTTTAAGTAGGGATAAGTCGGCGGATTTGCATTAAGGTGATACCCCTTGTTAATCACAAGCCGCACAATTGCATCTGCGGAACCGCCGCCGTCAATCGTTGCCTGTTCCGGAGTTGCCTTCACGACATTCACTGAAGCTATTGCGCGCGACTCTGAATTGGCAGTTGCAACACTATTCATTTGAGCTGTGCGGCGACAGCCGACAATTAACGACACCATCAACATAGCGAAGGTTAATTTCTTCAAAGATTCTCCTTAATCTGAAGCCGCGCTGGTCTGGAGTGTCTTCGCAAAGCGGCCTCGTTTGGCTCTTCTAATGAGATACCTCGCCAGCAGCAACAAGGGGAGGAACGGGAATACCAAAATAGGTAACCCGACGATCACTAACCGCACGAGAAACACAATAATACCTGACGCTACATCAAGGCTATCGGAAATCGCTTCTCTAACCGTATGCCTGAAACCACTTGTGCTGACCACAAGTTGTGCCGGTGTTTTCAAATCTATGCTTATGGTTGACAAGCTTGACTGGTTTTCGACAAAGCGTTTCCGCCCTTCCAGCTTTTCGATATCTGTACGAACTTCTGCTATTTGGCGTTGCACTTCCAGAGCATCAGCGACTTTGGAAGCTTGCTTCATGATTTCGAGAAACTGTGTTTCGAGCGCCTTCTGCGTTTTAAGGCGCGCGTCTATGTCGATGTACTCCTCGGTGATGTCCTGACCGGTAACCGTTCTCTGAATAATCTCCGATGATAGATGTTCTATTTCACTGAGGGCAGAATCAAAATGGTTCGACGGCACTCGGACCACCAGCTTTATGTCTACGGTGCGTTTACCTGGTGCCTGGCTCTCGCGCTGTTTGGCTTCTGAGGCGACAACGAAGCCCCCACGTGACTCCGCGATCGACGTGACATTGCCCTGCGCTTCAATAGGTGACCTGACTTCAAGACTCAGGTTCGCATTGCGAACTATTTTACGGTCCGCCGATGCCGTTGTTGATCGAGTCTTATCTACATCATCAAGTGACACGTGTTGAACTTCAGGTCTCCGTTCCTCCGTGGCCACGCTTTCAGCCATTGTTGAAGAAGCAGGCAACGTTGTCTCTTGTCGCACCGATGCCCGGTCGCAGCCTAGACTTAACAGCGGAAAAAGACCGATGACGAGGCAAGTTGAGGTTTTCATAATACATCCTTCAGTGAATTGATCGGATTACGCTATATAGAACGCGCACCCGTTATGATCTTGCAGTGTTGATTGCCACAGGTTAGGTATGGTGAGCTCCGCACTCACTCAGATTGAAGTTATGAAAAGACCGGCTAAGGTAATACGCACGAGCTTCGGCAGGTCAGTTGCTGAGGTTTTTCCTAATCTATCAACCTATGTGGCAACGTGAGGATTCGGTCATTCGCCCTCAACGGCGTCGGTGTTGCCATCGGGTTTCTTAATCCCAAACTTCTCCAGCCGGTATTGCAAGGTGCGGAAAGTCAAACCGAGAAGCTTTGCTGCCTTGGTGATGTTGTAGTCCGTCTGCTCCATCGCCTGCATGATGAGGCCGCGTTCGACTTCCTCGAAGTTAATGCCTTCTGACGGCAGCTTGAAAGCACCTTCAGCAGCAGGAGTTGCTTCCTGACGTAATTCTGTCGGCAAGTCTTCTACTGTTATCAGATCGCCTTCACAGAGAAGAATCGCGCGCTCGATCGCTGATTCCAGTTGTCTAACGTTGCCTGGCCAGCTGTACGAGGTCATGAGCTTTCTCGTCTCTGATGTCAGACCGCGAACCAGCCGGGAAGTGTTACGCGTGTGCTTTTTAAGGAAATAGTCAATCAATACCGGAATATCTTCGCGACGTTCGCGAAGCGGAGGTACATCAATTGAAAGCACGTTGATGCGATAGTAAAGATCATCGCGAAAACGTCCGTCTGAAACCATGGCCCGCAGGTCGCGATTTGTTGCCGCGATCACCCTGACATCAACATTGATTTCATGGATACCACCAACGCGTCTGATCTTTCGTTCCTGCAAGGCTCGCAGGAGCTTCGCCTGAATTCCTACATCCAACTCCGCGATTTCATCAAGAAACAATGTGCCGCGATCAGCGATCTCAAACAATCCTTTTTTCTCAGCGTGGGCGCCGGTGAATGAACCTTTTTCGTGACCAAACAGCTCCGACTCGAGAAGATTTTCGTTAATCGCAGCGCAATTCACAGCCTGGAACATTTCGGTTGAGCGTGGCGACTGATTATGGACGGCGCGTGCGATTAATTCCTTGCCGGTACCTGATTCACCGCGAATAAGCACAGTAGAATTCGATCGCGCGACTTTCAAAATCATCTTCTTTACGGTTTCCATTTTTGGCGAAGCAGAAATGATCTCGCTGTCAATCGCATCGAGCCGATCGAGTGCCCGATTAATCGTTTCGAGTAAGGCCGTCTTGTCGTAAGGCTTTTCGAGATAATCGAAGGCACCTCGCCGCAGCGCTTCTTTTGCCGAATCAATCGACCCGTGAGCAGTTAGCAGAATGACAATGATTGATGAATCGAGCGCAAGCAGATGCTGCAGGAGTTCGATACCATCCATTCCTGTCATTTTTAGATCGCTCAGAGCCAGGTCGAAGCGCCGGTCTTTCGCAAATTTAATCGCAGCTTCACCGGATGCGGCGGTAGTAACGTCGTAACCCTCCTCGGCGAGTATCAGCTCCAGAATTTCACGCTGCGATTTTTCATCGTCAACTACCAAAATAGTTTTTCGCGCCATTGTTATTGGATGAAAGCTGAGGGAACGACCGTAGCAACCTCGTTGGGTCTAACGATCGGCGTTCATCTGTCCTTTCTGCATTGCTGGTAAAGTAATTGTAAATGTCGTTCCCACTCCCTGTTTTGAGGTAACCGTTATGGTCCCACCATGATCGTCGATAGCCTTCTTCACGATGGCCAACCCCAAGCCCGTGCCGGTTTCCTTTGTCGAATAATATGGTTCAAACAACTTCGATATATCATCTGGCGCGATGCCATGACCAGTGTCGACAACGTCGATATTTATTGAGCCATCATTGTTGACAAGGCGAACCGTGACTTCGCCGCCTTCGCCATCGATGGCTTCAACGGCGTTAATAATCAGATTAGTGAAAACCGAGCGCAGTGATTCACGGTCGGCCATTATCGTTGGGAGTTGGCTCGCTTGCACAACAGAGGTTTTGATATGGCCCTGCTCGGCTTTACCCTCCACAATTCGCAATGCATCTTCGGCTTCCGTGCGAATGTCAACACGTTGAAGCTCAAGCTTTGAAGGTCTCGAATACTTCAAGAAGTCAGTGATGTGCCGATTGATTCGTGCGACTTCAGCTTTTAATTGTGTCGCAAGGCGAATAAATGTTTCACGTTTGCCCGGATCGGCAGGAGCGAATGACGATCGTAAATGGTCCAGCGTAAGGTTGATGTAATTCAATGGGTTGCGTATCTCATGAGCAATCGCGGCGGCAAGCCGGCCGACTACCGCGCCCTTCTCAGCCTGGTGCAGTTGAGATTCCAGTTCTCTAGCGCGCCCAAGCTTCGCGGTCATTTCGTTGAAAGCAGCAGCGAGCGTGCCCATCTCGTCGCTACGTTCTGACAGGACCCGAACATCAAAATCGCCACTCGCAACTCTTCGCGCCGCAACCGAGAGTTGTTTTACCGGTCGTGTGAAGCGCCACACGAAAAAACCCGTCACGAGTGTTGTCACCAGTAACAACACTAACGTGTACAAGGCTGAGCGTGACGTCTGCCGTTCAAGTACATTCATCACACTGTCTGAGCCGAGCACGACGATGATGAACCGAGGCCCCTTGTCTGTTTGAACCGGAAAATAGAAAGCACCGGCTTCGCTGAAATCGACAGCCTTCGAGGGTGGCATCCAGGAGGGAAGATGCTCTTGTTCGTCCGAAATGGGAACGGCGCTGCGAAGCGGGGGCAGCACGATGTCTTTGATTTGATAAAAGGAGCTTTGGCCGTCATTGCCTCGCCGTGGTGTGTAATTGGGAATGGTACTGTCCCAAATATTTCCAGCGTCATCGACCACCATGATGTTCTTAACGCGACCGGTCCGTTCATTCAAAAGCGTCTCACGACTGTTGCCTAGTATCTCATCGAGATACTTATCGCTTTGGAGGCTCTTAACGCCCAGACCGACACCCGTCATGATGGCCTGCTCCTGTTCCAGGATCAGGTGAGCGTTTGATCTAACTGCCCTGAGGTTCACGTAGTACTGAACCCCCAGAGTTAGACCGAGCATCAAAGCGAGCAGCAGCAGCAGTCGCGCTCGAAAACTTTGTATGAGAGCTGTGAGTTTCATCCTCAGTTAAGAAGAATTCGGGTCTACCGGAGTTGTCGAGTGGAGGTGCAGGGCTTTCGAGCGGCCTTTGCCCACCGAGCCTTCCAACGATTTATGTATAATCGATTACTTTTTTGTTGCCCTTAACTGATGATGATGTTATAGTTGCGACGGTCTCAAATCAATGTCCCCAGGGACCGCCCATTAGGGAATTCTTCCCACCTCAATGTTGCAGGATCAAGGTCGGTCAGTTTGGACCTTTTAAGAGTGGTATTTTAGCGACTCTCAAAGCTGCAAATGAAGTATTTGAAAAGAGGACGGGCGCCGGTCATGCCGCAGTGGCTTTCGGCCGGCGTTCCAAGAATGTATAGCCAGCTCATCGCCAGATGAGTAATCCCTAAGAAAGGTTTGTTTGTCCTGATGACTCTTCATCGTATCCACCCTCGATCAAAATTCATATCCATATTGTTTGTAATCATTTCACTTAGTTTTTCTGTAAGTGTATTTGGCAAGAGAAGGCATGCGACTGCGGCTCGGGGCAAGCATGCAAAAGCTGAGAGAGGACGAAAGCTTTCTGCCCGCGATCGTCGGGCCGCGCGACGCGGAAGCAAGTTCTCCGCCAGAGATTCGCGGCGTGGTCGGAGAGGTCGAATGTCCGCACGAGACATCCGGCGCCAGCGCGCAGTGATCGCTCGCGAACAAGCTTCTTCCCTAAAGGCACTCGAACATCGTCTACATCGACCGCTGACAAAACGGGAACGCACAGCAGAGCTTAGGCGCATTGAGTCGAAGCATCGTCGCGATATCGAAGAGGCACGTCGTCGGGCCGAAGCTGCTCGACTGGCGGCGATCGCTCGACAACGTGCAATCGACCAGGCATTGCGAAATGAAGTCCAGTCGTTCATCGCCAAGGATGATACGTCCGGTGAAGATCCTGAGGTACGCCGCGTGGCGGTTAGTGCTTTGGGCAACCACGCCGGTACAGTTGTGGTCATGGATCCGTTGACTGGAAGAGTCTATTCAGTAGTTAACCAGGAGTGGGCTCTGCATCGTGGATTCAAACCCTGTTCGACGATCAAGCTGGTGACCGGTGTCGCAGGTCTCAATGAGAAAATTATTCCTCCAGTTGAAAGTGCGGCCGAGGGCGCACGTATCGATCTGACCTCTGCATTGGCGCACTCGGATAATCCGTACTTCGAACAAATTGGCAGCCGTCTCGGTTTTGACAAGATGGTCACTTACGCTCGTGAGCTTGGACTGGGCGAAAAGACGGGACTGAACCCCAGTGAGATTCCTGGCCATCTACCGGAAATGAAGCCGGGATTTGTTGTGCGAAGGATGTTCTCCTATGCAGACGGTTTCGAAGTTACTCCGCTTCAACTTGGAACGTTGGTTTCCGCCCTCGCCAATGGCGGCAAATTACTGGTTCCGCAGGTTCCTCGGAATCCTCAGGAAGGCAATAAGCTCGGCGTCAAGATTCGCAGACAGTTGGATATAAGCAACGAAGTTTGGCAGCGTATGATCCCAGGCATGGTGGGCTCCGTCAATTATGGGTCCGGCAGGCGAGCTTATGATCCAACGCAGACCGTGGCGGGTAAGACTGGAACTTGCATCGGCCAATCCGGTTGGGTTGGTCTGTTTGCCTCCTACGCGCCGCTCGCAAACCCGCGCCTGGCAGTTGTCGTTATTACGGAAGGTACTGACGCGCATAAGCATGTTCCAGCTGCTGTAGCCGGAGAGATCTATCGCGAACTTAATCATCGATTCGGTACGCCGATAAACATGCAGGTCGCTTCGACACTTGATGACGAAGAGAAGGAAGCCGGAGACGGTGACGATGCAGATCAATCGGGAAACGCCACGAATGGAAACGCCACTCAGGCTGACCCCGCGAACACCATTGACCAGACAGCAACAGCGCCCATTGTCCCGAACGCCAAACCTGCCACCGATAATTCAGCGCAGAACAGTAAAGTGAGGCGAGTTTTGATGCCAATTGAAAGAAGGCAAACAGAACCGCAGAAGAATGTAAATCCTCCGCCTGCAAACGGAACCAGAACTCCCAACGTGAACCCCAGTCCGGTCGAGCAACGGCCGCGACGTGCTCAACCTGATCAACCATAGTTCACACATACTCTCAACAAGAACAAAAAATTGCGCTGAAGCGAACCTTCAGCGCAATTTTTTTGGCGTTATCCGGCTAACAATCGCTTGATGCCTTGACACACTCGTCAAAGTTGCAGGAATATTGCGGACGTTCTTTTTTTGCGGGTATCCGTAACACGCAATTGTGCTCATCCCTTAGGTGCAAAGAACGGCAACCGCTCTCTGCACCAACCGCATCTTAAAGTTGCTTGTCGCGCCGCTTGATGTCGGAGGAGCCTGGCCGGGGTAGCTAAGAATCATTTGGAGGTTTGGACGACTAATGAAACGGATAATTCAGAGGATAATGTTCGGCGCGGTAATGGGAATCGTCGCCCTGCCTGTGGCAGCCAAGGGTGTAACACCGAACACAAGGTTCCAGGATCAGTGTACAGATGAAAACAAGACTGCCTGGTATGCCACCTTCCGCGCTACTTTTAAAACAGATCAGCAGCCGAAAGCATATGAAGCGGCAAAGAAATATCTAGCCGCCTGCTCTTCTGAAGACACCCAGATTACCCAGTACCTGAAAAAATGGGTTGGGGTTTACGAGAAGGAAATCCGCAAAGTTCGCCTTCCACAACTCCTCTACAACGATAAGAAATATCCTGAAGCGTTCGCGCTTGGTCGTGAGATCCTGGCGGATGAACCGGAGAATCTGAGGGTACTGATCGATCTTGGTTATGGGGGATATCTTGCCGCTACGGCCAAGAACAATACTTTCAACGCCGACGCTATCAATTACGCGAAAAAAGCCCTCCAGATGATTGAGTCCGGCAAAACGGTCGACAACTGGCAGCCGTTCGGAAACAAAGAAGAGGCCCTTGCTTATCTCAACTACTCGATAGGCGTTTTGACATTGCCGCAAGATCCCCAGGCCGCTCTTAGCTACTTAATCAAGGCCGCTCAATTTCAGAGCAATCTAAAACAGTTGCCTTTTACTTACGGCTACATAGGCGGTGCCTACGAAGCGGGACCATACGCCAAGCAGTCAGAAGAGTATAAGCGACAATTTGAAGGGAAGGACGAAACTCCGGAAAGCAAATTGGCCCTTGCCAATATCAATCAGATCGTCGACCGGATGGTCGACGCTTACGCACGTGCCGTTGCCGCTGCCGGTGAGAAACCTGAGTTTCAGACGAGCAAGAAAGAATGGACGGATAGTCTGAGTAGCTGGTACAAATATCGTCACAATCAGTCTGACGCCGGAATGACTGACATGGTCGCAACGATACTCTCGAAGCCGTTGCCTCCAGAACCGACGCCGCTCACGTCGCTGCCTCCATCGGCTCCAACTTCCACTCCAGCTGCGGGCGGCGGTACTTCCAGCGGAGCTAGCGGCGCACCAGCAGGTACTGGTTCAACCACCAATACCACCACGCCGAGCGGTCCAGCGAAAACGACCACTCCGGCAACTACTCCTAAAGGGCCGGGAACAAAACCCGCCAGCGCGACTGGTCCTGGTCGACCACGTAGTCGCAGTCACCACTGAACGGGTTCGTCGATCGTCCACTACGTGAGCCGGAAGCATGTTAAAAATTAAGACACGCTTCCGGCTCTTCTTTATAATTCAGATCAACCTTGAAGAAATCTGATTCCTCAACTCCTGACTGCGACCTCCTCGAATCTATTCTCGGTTACCGGTTTAAGGATCGCATTCTGCTCGAGCGCGCGATTACGCACCGCTCGTGGGCGCATGAACAGGTTGCTCCCGGAGACGAACAACAGGCGCGCCAACTCCACAACGAGTCGCTTGAGTTTCTTGGAGATTCTGTTTTGGGGCTGGTTGTCGCAAATTACCTTTGCGCATCTTATCCGCAAGGAACAGAGGGGGAGCTCTCACGAATGAAGCATCACCTTGTGAGCGCGCCAACACTGGCGAACGGTTCACAGCAGCTAAATCTCGGCGATTTCCTTCGTTTTGGAAGGGGAGAGGAGAAGAGTGGTGGTCGACAAAAAAATGCTCTTCTGGCAGATGTGTTCGAAGCGATCACCGGGGCGATTTTTCTGGATGGCGGTTTGGAAGCTGCAACAAACTTCGTTGCGCGCGCGCTAGCTGCAGAATTAGCGGCCGCTGACCCGATGCTTGCAGCTAAGGCTGATTACAAAACGATGTTGCAGGAAAAGCTCCAGGCGGAGCGCCGCCAAGCGCCACGATATACGGTAATCGAAACATTTGGCCCACCACATCGCCGTATATTTCACGTCGAAGTCGTTTGGGACAATGGCAATGTCCGCGGCGAAGGCCATTCGATTAAGACTGCCGAAGCGGCAGCTGCGAGGGCGGCGCTGGAAGCTATGCGAGTAATGGAGGAGCGAAATCCCAACGATTCTTTCTTGTAAGAACGATCGCGCAGCGGCTGAACTTGACCGCCGCATTCAACGTATCTAGGATGTTTTTAATGGCGAGAAATTTAACTACCGACAAATCGACGTCAGCGACCGAAACCAAAGTTGAGTCTTCGCGCTTCTCGTTCTCAAGACTGTTCAGTCAAAACGGGCACTCGAAGAATGTGCCCCCGGTGAAGCCAAAAGGGCCGCCGAAGACAGTTTGGCGCGAATACTTTGAGTCAGCCGCTGTAACTGTCGTGATGGCGCTGTTTGGTATGACTTTCATCGTTCAGGCGGTGAAGGTGCCGACCGGGTCGATGCAAAATACCATTACGATAGGTGATCACCTATTAGTAAATAAGTTTATTTTCGCACCAGGAACCTCGCTTCCATTTCTGCCCCAGCGAGATATCAAACGTGGCGATATCATTGTATTCAAGTACCCGGGCAATCAGTTCAATCCGCAAAGCGATTTTGATCGGCCCGATAACAAACCTATTACAACGAACTACGTCAAGCGAGTGATTGGGCTACCCGGCGACAGAATTAAGATTGATGGTAAAGACGTCATCGTAAATGGCGAGCTTCTGAAGGAACATCGTATCGACGCTGTGGATCACAATCGCAAAGATCCTTTAGAGATTATAAGGAACAGTCCACGTGAAGCCGGCCAGACCTACGATGTTTATTACAAAGAACATCAGGATCCGGATGAGGCTTCTGATTACGATCTCTTTACGAACCAGGCGAGCAAAAACGGGGAGATCGTTGTACCGCCCGCGAGTTACTTCGTAATGGGAGACAACCGCAATAACAGTCAGGACAGTCGTTACTGGGGTTTTGTTCCGCGCGATCTGGTGATAGGTAGAGCGATGTTTGTTTACTGGTCTTACGACGAAAGTGCGCCTACGACTTCTGGCCTCGGCGGCTTCCTGATCGATTTTGTTCGAAACACTCGCTGGAGCCGGACAGGGACGTTGGTGAAGTAACCGAATAC
>JBHEMC010000066.1:0-24550 GCA_046262775.1 Pyrinomonadaceae bacterium
CGACCACCCCTCGCAATCATTGAACCTGTACAAGAAGCCTTAAAAAACAGATTCACTGGATATGCGCCGTCCGCTGGCTTGCTCGAGGCGAGAGAGGCTGTGGCCCGTTGGGCGACCGCACTCGGGGCATCCACTTCTCCGGATGAAGTTGTCGTGACTTCCGGAGCCTCAGAAGCTGCAGAACTCGCACTCACCGCATTGTTAAATAATGAAGAGGAAGTTCTGGTTCCTGCGCCTGGATACCCGCTTTACACCGCGATTATAAACAAGTTGGGAGCGTACCCGCGGCCTTACAGACTTAATCCGGAACACGGGTGGGAATGCTCAGTAGACGAAGTACGTTCGCAAGTCAACAACAAGACGCGCGCGATCGTGTTAATCAATCCCAATAATCCGACGGGTTCTGTTACCTCTGACAAAACTACCAGTGCGCTGTTGGATCTTGCGGTTGAACACAACCTTGTCGTAATCAGCGACGAAGTCTATCGCGACCTGTGTTTCAATAAAGCGCCAACATCGGCTTCTGTGATGGCCCAGGAAATTCCCGTGCCTGTCATCACCCTTGAAAGTTTATCGAAAACGCATATGGTGCCCGGATGGCGGGTCGGTTGGATGCGATACACGAACACGCGAGGTATGTCTGACGTGACAAAAGGCATTACGAAACTCGCGAGTGGGAGATTGTGTTCGCCAACACCGACGCAGTATGCGATTCAGCCTGCTCTCGAGGCCAGCAAGGATTTCGTCCACAATTTCATCGAACAGCTCAGAACAAGACGCGACTACATAACCGATCGAATCAAGAGAATTCCCACACTTAGTTGTGATATTCCGGCGGCCGCGTTTTACCTGATGGTGAAAGTTAATGGCCTTGGTAAGAAAACAGATGAACAATTTGCCCTAGATCTATTGGAAAAAACAGGCGTGCTTGTCGTGCATGGCTCCGGCTTCGGATTGAATCCATTTGATGGCTACTTCCGACTCGTCTATCTGGCCGATGAACAACTGCTTGAGAAAACATTCGACGCTATAGCAGATTTCATCGGCGTCTCTATTAAGGACTGTGGCGAGCGTTAAGCCAAAAAACTGATCTACGTGCTTCCGATCAAACGAGCGATTGCCTACAGCCCGAACAACGAAAAAGCAGAGCAGTTTACATTGGATATGAGCGGCCGCTGAAAATTGATATCCAACCCCGAGATGATTCAGCGGAGGCGCTTGATTCTTTAGACCTCATTTCAGACAATTCAACTCTTCATAGGGCTCATAACCAGAGAGAGAAACGGGCGACTGCGCAAGGAGGCGCAATCCAACCTTTCGGACTCCTTAAGTGATCGGATTGCGGTAGTCCCTTCGTGTCTGATCAAAGCTGTTCCAATTTTTTTAGGCAGAGCAGTCTTTCCCATGCGAGAATTTCATTTCAGATAAGTTTAAGCATGACCCACCTATATTTAGAGGATAAATGACATCAGCGGCTCAAGTCTGGCACTGTCCGCGTGTCATTGGCATGGATTACCTCTAATTGGCCGAAGGGTCGCAGACATTAGGGGCGACTGTGGTTCTTCGGCCATTCTTTTTACTTGAACGAACGCCGCTCTCCGGCGATGTCGCAGGGCGTACGGCGGAGGGGCTTCAGTTGCGCTTTTCACAAGATGGCCAAGCTGATATAGGCGACATCTACCGGGTCTTTATTAATCAACGTCTCATCAAATGAAACTTCGCGTTCCGAACGAACAGCGGTCGGCACGACTCCGTGTGAAACTTGGTTGGGCGTACAATAAAAATCGATGACTAAATAACTGAGGCACTTTTGCTCGCGTCCAAGTGTTAGGAGCCGGGGCTCCACGACTAGAAGATGGGGTAAGGAATCACAAACGATTGATGCCGAACTTTTCCGGGCTGTTTGAGCTTTGTGCAGTTGGCAGTCGAACTCTCACGAGTATTGACGAAGGGCGGTCCATCCGAGAGTTTCGGCACGATGCCGATCGACTACTGTCAGTACTGTTGAGAGCCCTGAAGCATTGCATCAGTTCCAGGGCGAGACGTGAATGTTTGGCTGAAGTGGAAGTGAGAACGACTGCGACTAACGGAAAGAGCATCGTTTCTCATTCTTCTGGAATTCAAGTCTTTACGCCCCTGTGAATGGAACAGGGTTCGCCTGGAATTTCAGGTGGACCTTGCGCAAGTCTCATATTCGCAGCCCCGCAGGTCCAGCATGCCTTACATTGATTTTCATTACAGACGAGGGCTAGTTTAAGCCACTGTGTCATGAGGCCAATGCTTAGTTTAACCAAAAAAAAGAGCACCCACGAAAAGCTTTTCCTCGACAGATACCCAGAGCTGATGTCGTGGGCGTTTCAAATTGCAGGCTATGATCGGAATCGAGCTGAAGACCTGGTCCACGATGCCTATATTCAATGGACATTGGTACGTCCGGACTTGCAGTCAATCAGAAACCTTGATGGTTATTTGTACGGCATGTTACGGAATATGCACTGTGCCGAGTTGCGCCGTGCATTTAAAGCCCCGGGTACCTCACTCACCGTTGTCGAATATGATTCGGCCTTACTGAGCCTGCAGCAAGCCACTGACGATTTGCAGATAGCGCACATGCAGGACCGGCTGCGTTGCGTTTGCGATTATGCTTGTGCGCGAAAAGAAACCTCCAAGGCGGGCAGCATGTTATTGCTGCGGTTTTTTCATGGTTACTATCCAAGTGAAGCTGCGAGGATCGCCGGTATCCGGCGAATAACGGTGGATAGTTGGTTGCGTTTTGCGCGAAATGAAGCCAAGGTCTATTTGGACGATCCAGCGGCGTTGAGATTCATGAAAGAGAATACCAAGGGGGTATCAGGTTTGTCGTCAGCTAAACCCGAATGGGAGTTTCTGGAAGAAATCACGCAGCGCATCTCAAGGTCATGCAAAGGAGAATGCATAAGCGAAAAAAGACTACGCACGATTTACGCGCAGGCTGATGCAGAAGGCGAGGCGTTGGACTGCGGAGCGTTGGCTCACATCTCGAGTTGTCGGTCATGTCTGACGCGGGCCGGCAAGATCCTTGATTTACCCTCGAAGGACGATCGGTATCCACCGGATTTTCTCGGCCGTGACCCACAACCTGGTGAAAAGAGTCAAAAAGGAGATCGGAAGAAGCCTGGTCCAAAACGCTTCCGTATGCAAATTGAAGAGGTTGTCGAGCATCGTCCAAAAGAGCTACACCTTGCTGTAAACGGATTCATAGTAGGAACGCAGAAGATTATCTCGGAAAGAATTGAACACTCGTTGAAGTTGAGCCTGCTTGAGCAGGTTGGACTGGTTGAAGTTTTAAGTGAGCAAGGTATTCGGTTGTTGTGTCTCTATGTAGAATCGCCGCCCGAAGGTGCGATCGAGCAGTCGGCATGCGTCAATCTTTCGGATGAACGAACGTTGAATGTGACGCTGAGCTTTCAGGAACAATGGCCGAGGCTCGAACTAGCGTATTCAGATCCGCACTTTGCGGAAGTCGCATCCGATCCGCAAAGTGCTGAGCTGCTCAAGTCTCCGCACGCCCATGGCGAATCGAGTCTTCCGAATTCGGAAGTGTCTCAGGTATTTCAGTTGTCGTCGTTTCTTAGGTTGGCCCAACAAGATCGTGTCTTCTGGGTTCGACCAGCACTTGTGACCGTGCTCATAGGGGCACTTGTTGTTGCTGCCCTCTTGCTGATCAATAGATCTCCGGCATCGATAGCTACCCCTGACTTACTTAGTCGCGCTCAGTTTGCAGAGCGGGCAATGGTTGCCGGGAAAACGGAAGTAGTGCACCGGAATATCGGGTTTGAGCAACGAAAGTCCGGTAAAAGTTTTCGGCGCCAACGGATTGAATTTTGGCAGAATGGTAACGGCAATACCGCGCGACGACTCTATGGTGAGGATGGATCCCTGGTTGCGGGCGCGTGGCAAAACAGTTCAGGTTCGTCTCAAAATGTTTTTTATAGTCACGGTTCCAAGCTCAAGGTCTCACCGCCCTCAGAATCAACGAATGACTCAGTGCTGAAAGATCATCTCTGGTTATTGGATCCATCGGCGACGTCATTTAGCGCCTTGGTTCATGGTTTGGATAGCGCGCCGGTTGAGAAGAGGGAAAATCGATACATAGTGAGGTATCGAAGAAGTTTGGCGCAGTCGCCCCAAACCACGCAGGGAAAGATTCAACTGGCTGATCTAAGCGAAGCGTTGCTTGTACTAGATGCGACGTCACTTCATGCGCTATCGCAAACGTTTGTGTTCGATCAGGATGGGGAACGAATCGAGGTCTCTTTTAATGAACTTTCAATCGAGCGGTTGACTGAATCCCATGTTAGTCAAAAACTGTTTCAACCTGATCCCGAACTGCTGATCCCGGTCGAGCAGCCATTGGCGGAAAGCCACAGTACGATTGCCAGCAGGAAGATTGTGCCGACGCCTATGTTTCGCCCGCCCTCAGCGGCAGAATTGGGGGCTGTGGAAGTCAATATTCTCTATCTGTTGGACCAGATCAATGCAAACTCCGGGGAACAGATAGAGGTTCGCCGTCTGCCAGGCAGAGAGTTGGTAGTGGAGGCGATTGTTGATACAGATAAGCGCAAGCAAGAGATTCTGCAGGCACTCGCTTCGGTTGCGAGTGACCCGTTGGTGCGCACAGACGTCGTCACACTCGAAGAAGCAGTCAAACGTGAGACATCGGCGAAACGAGCACCGGAGACTGTAGAGACAGTTGTGATCCTTTCGGATCGAATTCCAGTCTACGACGAAGTGCGTCGGTATCTCGAACGCGAAATGAAGACTAAAGGCTATTCTTCAGATGTTGATGCTGAAATCAGACGTTTGAGTAGCAGGGTGATTGATCAATCGCGAAAGGGTCTGTTGCATGCCTTTGCACTGAAGCACTTGGTGGAAAGGTTTTCTGACGCCGATCTTAAACTGCTCAACACCGAGTCGCGTCAGAAATGGCATGAGATGATTCGCAGCCATGCTCGCGCATTCCGTGAAAGTTCTGCGGAACTGCGAGGTTACCTGGGTCTCATCTTCCCTCATCCTGAGGCTGGTCCGGCGTCAGAATCCGCTGATCTTCCTAATGATGCTTCATTGATAGAAGCAGTGAAGAGTCTGGTCAGTTTTGCGTCAGCTACCGATGACGCAATTAGCCGTGCGTTTTCGCTTAGCCCTGATATGCAGCCAGTAGTGAACACGCCCAAAGGTGCAATCTTCTGGCGCACGCTCAGTCGTTCAGAGTCTCTTGCCGCTGCCCTCGAACAGATTCCTTAAATCTGAAATGAGCCGGCAGAGCCCCGGCTTATCCAGACGGTATCGGCGCCGGCGAATTAGGTTGTCGGGTAAGGTGCGAGCCAGGGCAATAAAATACAAAAGCGATGTCGCTTTGGGCTTGCGACCGCGCTCGAAAGAACTTTCTTAAAGCTTTAACTCATTGGTTGTGGGATTGAATTTTTATGTGACTGCGGAGGCCGAGCGCACGTTCCGCACCTGAAGCTTAACTATTTGACTGTGACTTGTTGTGGTGAAGTGACTTCATGATGCAAGGTTAGTCCGCACCGTTTGAAACTCTGTTTAATTCGAGCTAAACGCAATTGTCTTGCGCCTGAGGAACGAGGCATCTAGAGTGCCTGCGGGTTGAGTTGACAATCGGCTGAGCAAAGACTGCCGATGAGCGTGGCGATTTACTGGAATTGCTCCACGTTAAAAACTGCTAAAGAACTGACGCGACGAGGCTCTCGCGCCAAGAAACTTTAGGCGCGAGAGTTTTTTCTTTAGTACTGGCTAGCCACGAATGATGAAAATAACGGCTCAAAACTGTGCCATGAAGATGAGTTGTTGTTGCTGTTGCAAGTGTAGCGCGAGAGGTGTGATCTGGTGTGATATTCGACAGCAAAAGGCAAGAGGTTGGAGCGATGAAAGTAATAACACGTATTTGGGGAAAACTAGTTGAGCATTTAGAGAGTACGCGCAAGGCGCGTGATGAATTTGAATTGTTTGTGAATCGTGCCTCCGTGGAGTTCGGGGGCATTTTCTTTGTCTACGTGGAGTGCGGTGGCGGGTGTAGGGTGGCGCCACTCTCAATGTGTCGCTTGAAGGATAGAGAATTCAAAGCGCCGTCACTTTCGATAGATCGGAACTCTGCCTGCGCACTCCAAGGATAATGTCTACTAATACTTCACACCCGGGGCAACAGTTCTTGCCGCCGCACGTTGCGGAGGAGCTTGATAACTACGAGCAGCAAATACGAAAGTATCGAGCCGGCAAAATTGACGAGACTAAGATGCAGAAGTTGCGTCTCCACTTCGGCACCTACGCGCAGCGACAAGAAGGTGTGCAGATGCAGCGCGTCAAGATCCCGGGAGGATTCCTGAGTGCAAACCAGCTGTTGCGATTGGCTGATGCTGCTGATCGATTTGGTAGTGGTTTCATGCATTTCACCACGCGTGAAGATGCACAGATCTATTATGTAAAGCTGGACGAAACTCCCGATTTGTTGCGGCTTCTCGGTGAAGCCGGCATTACGTCTCGTGAAGCTTGCGGCAATACCGTGCGTAACATTACTGCCTGCTATCGCTCGGGCACCTCGCCGACCGAAGCTTTCGATGTTGCACCGTATGCCGAAGCACTATTTCAGTATCTGGTGCGGAATAAGTACAACCAGAATCTTGGCCGGAAATTTAAAATCACTTTTGAAGGATGCAGTGAAGACCATTCGGCTCTTCGTCTTCACGACATAGGTTTGTGGGCCAGGACCACCAAGAACTTCCGCGGCTTTCGAGTATATCTCGGTGGTGGGCTTGGCGCGGATCCGCACCTAGCCTACCTCTACACAGATTTTTTACCAGCTGATGAGATTCTCAATCTAGCGGCAGCGATCCTGCGGCTATTCGATCGCTACGGCGAACGGAAGGCCCGTATGAAAGCGCGCATGAAGTTCCTTATTCAGGGGATGGGTTGGGGGACCTTCCGTACTGAGCTCGAGAAGGAGCGCGACAGGGTTGGACCAATACCAATCAATTTAGGGGCGTCACTCCATACGGGACCCTCATTGTTTCCCACTGGACACTCCTCGTACGCACGCGGCGGCGCCCATGGAGGGGCGCCCTTGCACGTACTGCAGTCGAAAACGGATAACCCAAACTTTTTAGCTTGGGCCACGGATTCTGTTATTGAACACAAGTGGCCAGAGTTTCGCGGCGTGCATGTACGAATCAAACTTGGAGATCTCACATCCGATCGAGCGCGTGGACTTGCTGAAGCGGTAAAGCGTTTCTCAGCAGGTCAGTTACGGATTTCAATTGAGCAGAACGTCTATCTTCCGTGGGTGCGACAAGCAGATCTCTGGGAACTCTATCTTGCCTTGGGTGAGTTGTCGTTAGCTGAGTTCGGTGTAGGAACAGTGGCCGATGTGACCACGTGCCCTGGATCTGATACTTGCCGGCTCGGTATTGCTTCAGCTAAGGGTTTGGGAAGTGCTCTGAGTGATGGATTCAGCGCTGGTCCATTAAGCAAATACGCTGAAACAGCAAAGCCACTCAAGATAAAAGTGTCTGGCTGTCCAAATGGATGCGCTCAGCACTCAATAGCGAGTATTGGATTCTATGCAGCCGCATTATCAAACGACGGGCGCACCGTTCCTGCACATTTTGTTACGGTTGGAGGGCAAACGGCTCTGGGCAATCCACAGTTTGGGAAGCTACTCGGCAAATTTCCCGCGAAGAATTGCGTTAAGGTGACGCAGAGTTTGCTCGAACTCTATGAGCGGGAGAAGCTGCCTGATGAAGAGTTCAATCCGTTTGTGGATCGGGTGGGAATTGAGCGTCTGAAAAACTTTATTGAGCCCTTGAAGCGTGTGCCTTCGTTTAATCAGGATCCATCATTTTACGAGGACTATGGGCATGAGCATGAGAGCTTCGCGGTTCGCAAAGGCGTCAAGGGTGAATGTGCCGGATCAACTGTTGCGGAAACTGTACCCACTATGGACATAGCAAAAGACGCATTGGCGCAGGCAGAAGCACTGATTTATCACAAGGAATATCGGGACGCAGTGCTTACAGCTTACGCTGCTGCGGCAGCAGCAGCGAGAGTTCCGCTGCATGAAAAACTGGTCGATCCGCTTACGTCGGAAGAAGCGCTTTGGGAGTTTGAAAACTTGCTCGTTCTGTCCGGTGAAACAAATGGCGAGTGGGCAGAGATTTCTACCCGTTTCGATCAGATGAAGTTTGGCGAGACCGAAAGCGGTGCGCGGAGAATATTGGATGAGGCGAGAAGTTTTGTTGCTTACTGCTCAGGAAAGGCAGAGGGCCTGGAAAGCGAACTGCAGCTTAGCCCACGTTGATTGTTTGGAGTATCGGCGTTGCCGACTCATGTTATGAAAGAGAAAGTTAGATCGGGAGTGATGGTGGTGGGCCATGGCAGTCGCCGGCCAGAGGCGAATGAGGACGTGCGCCTGGTAGCACATCTTATTTCGCAGCGCGGTGGGTATGAATTAGTTGAAGCGGCATTCCTCGAGATCGAAGCGCCAAATGTTTCAGAGGGATTTACCAGGTTGGTGAAGCGCGGCGCGTGCAGCGTCACAGTGCACCCGTATTTTCTTTCGCCGGGGCGGCATACGCATGGAGATCTGCCTCGTGAGGTGAGCGACGCGTCAGCAAGCTTCCCCGGCGTGAGCTATCAAATTACTGAACCATTATCTGCACATCGTTTGGTGATTGAAGCTTCAATCGAGCGAATACGAGAAACACAACGAGTCGAAGCCGCCAAACAGGGCATCGTGTATTTGGTTGGAGCAGGACCAGGAGCCCCATCATTGTTGACGATTCGAGGACGCGATGTCTTGGCTGAGTGCGATGTTGTGATCTACGACTCTCTTATTGATCCGGAGATTCTCAAGTTTGCTCCGGCGCGCGCGGAGAAGATTTATGCGGGCAAGGTCGGCGGGGGCACGCATACTCCACAAGCAGACATTAACCGGTTGATGATTCAGCGAGTGCGCGAAGGAAATGGTGTTGTGCGTCTGAAAGGCGGAGATCCTTTTCTTTTTGGTAGGGGAGGAGAGGAGGCTGAAGATCTTCAGCGTGCAGCGGTTCCATTCGAAATTGTACCAGGTGTTACTTCGGCGCTTGCTGTTCCGGCGTTCGCGGGGATTCCGGTATCACAAAGGGATCTTGCCTCCTCGGTTGCAATTGTGACAGGCGCCAGGTCGAAAGATGGTGCGATAGATCTTGGCAAAATCACGAACATCTCACGGGCTGACACGATCGTGGTGTTAATGGGGCTGGCCCATCTCCGCGAGATTGCTGAGCATTTGGTGGCCTGTGGTCGCAGTGAAGATACTCCAGTGGCAGTAATCCGTTGGGGAACATATGAAACGCAGGAGACAGTTGTCGGTACGTTGGATTCAATTGCCGAGAAGGCTGCCGAGTGTAGGATGCGTTCGCCAGCGGTGATTATTGTGGGTGAGGTGGTGAGACTTCGTGAGCGGTTGAATTGGTTTGAGAATAGGTTTCCACGACAAAGCGATGTACTCGACCCTTATGGAGACATTGTGGCTCAAATCAGATGAGTATCGGAATCGTGCTATGACCCATATTTCAGCAGGGTTGGATACTGATGAACCTTGAGTTGAGGTGAACCGCCCTTTGCAACCTGCAACTGTCCGAACTTTGAATCGCTTCGTTCCATGTTGTTTTTGAAAGTGAATAGCACGAGAAGAGAATGGGTGTGGCTGCGTTAGCAATTGATCAATCAACACGCGACAATGAGCTGCGACAGCTGTCGGTTACGTTTGAAACCGAAGCGCCGCAGGAAGTACTCCGTTGGGCAGTCGAAGAATTTGGCAATGAGGTTGCTTTGGCTACAGGGTTTGGCGCCGAAGGTTGCGTGTTGGTCCATATGCTGGCACAGATCCATCCCGATGTTCGGATGTTTTATCTCGACACTGACCTGTTATTTGCTGAGACCTATGCGCTTCGTCATGAGCTGGAACAGAAATATGGAGTCCGTTTTGAACGTCGTACAGCACAGCTGTCTTTAAACTCACAAAGCATCCAGTATGGCGACAAGCTTTGGGAGACGCATCCTGATCAGTGCTGCAGTCTGAGGAAAGTGGAACCATTAAGAGAGATCCTGGGTGAGTTGAACGCCTGGATCACAGCAATCCGCCGTGATCAAACTCCAGCTCGCGCCTCTGCCGGAATCGTAGAACAAGATCGAAAGTTTGCTCTGATTAAAATCAATCCACTTGCCAACTGGTCTTCAATTGACGTGTGGGATTACATAGTCAAGTACGACATCCCCTACAACCCGTTGCATGATGGCGGGTATACCTCGATCGGGTGCAGACCCTGCACCAGCGCTGTCCAGACTGGTGAAGAGCCACGCGCTGGACGCTGGCGCGGCGCATGTAAAACAGAGTGTGGTCTACATCAATAGTTGTCTTCATCTCAAAAACCGGGAGAAAGAGAAAATGAAATTGATTATCCCGCATGGGGGAACTCTGGTAAATCGCGAAAGCGGCGGAGCCGATCGCGATGAATTGTTAACCGCCGGAAGACAGTGGCCGAAGCTTCAAGTCGGACCGCGAGTAGTCTCGGAGATCGAATTAATTGCAGATGGTGCATATTCGCCGCTTGAAGGTTTCATGGGCCAGGCAGACTACGAGTTCGTAGTCAACAATATGCGACTGGCAGATGGAACTCCATGGTCTATACCTGTGACTTTGGCGGTTCCATGCGAAGAAGCCGATAAATTGAGTGTTGGTACGGAGGTAGGTCTTTATCGAGGAGAGCTGTTAGTCGCGATCCTGCATCTGTCTGAAAAGTTTACTTACGATAAGAAACGAGAAGCGGAATTGGTCTATCGAACAACTGACAGCGCGCATCCTGGTGTGCAGGTCCTCTACCAACAAGACAGCTGGCTACTCGGTGGCAGTATTAGTTTAGTCAACCGTCTTCCCAATGCAGCGTTTCCGCGGTACCAGCGTTCGCCGGCGCAAACGCGCTTACTGTTTACGGAGCGTGGTTGGCGTCGAGTAGTCGCGTTTCAAACTCGCAACCCTGTACATCGTGCGCACGAGTACATTCAAAAGTGTGCGTTGGAAATCGCTGATGGATTGCTTTTGCATCCTCTGGTGGGCGAAACGAAATCAAACGATATACCGGCAGATGTGCGGATTCGTTCTTATGAGACCATCCTAACCCACTACTATCCATCTGCGCGGACGGTCCTTTCTGTACTGCCGGCGCCCATGCGTTATGCAGGACCGCGGGAGGCAATCTTTCACGCTTTGATCCGCAAGAACTACGGATGTTCGCATTTCATCGTGGGCCGCGATCATGCAGGAGTTGGCAATTATTACGGTACATATGACGCTCATCACATTTTTGACGAGTTCGCCCCGGAAGAATTAGGCATCACGCCGTTATTTTTCGATCACACGTTCTACTGCCGTGCGTGTGCGGCAATGGCATCGAGCAAGACATGCCCTCATGAAAACGACAATCACTTAACGCTGTCGGGCACCCGTGTGCGCGAACTGCTGGGTGCTGGCCAGTTGCTTCCGGTCGAGTTCACTCGGCCGGAGGTGGCCCAGGTATTGATTGACGCACTGCGCTGATTATGGAGTGCGCCAGCAGAGTCCCGACTCCTCGGGACGACGACCGCGCTGGACCGCACTTCCGATCAAAAAAAATAAAACAATTTGAAAGCGGTGTCGCGCTTCGCTTGCACCGCACTCCAAGGAAAACTTATGAATAAGGGATTTGTTCTGTGGTTTACCGGATTATCGGGTGCAGGTAAGACGACATTATCAACGCGATTGGCGGAAGAGTTAAGGGCCCGGAGACTGAGGGTCGAGGTCTTAGATGGTGACGAAGTCAGGAAGAACTTATCGAAAGGTCTCGGATTCTCGAAAGAGGATCGCGACATCAATATTCGCCGCATTGGATATGTCAGTCGTCTGCTAGCGCGCAATAGCGTCGCGGTAATCGCTGCGGCGATTTCGCCTTACCGCGAAGTGCGCGATGAGGTGCGCCGCGCCATTTCCGGAAATGGCACGGCGTTCATCGAAGTATTTGCAAAGTGCAGCATCGATGTTCTGTCTGAGCGCGACGTGAAGGGTCTCTATAAGAAGGCGCTGGCTGGTGAAATTCAAGGATTCACCGGGGTCTCAGATCCGTATGAAGAGCCATTAGCACCTGAGGTCGTAGTCGAAACTGATCGTGAGACCATCGAGGAGAGTGTCGCAAAGATAGTGCGATTCCTTCAGCACCGGGCGCTACTCGGAAGCGTCAGTATTAGTGTGGACCATGAGCCCAGTCATCGCCGCATGGGAGTGCTGTAATTGCGCCGCTTGATCAAGGTGGTTGGGGAAGGAAAGAGGGAAGCTTTGCCGTTCACGTGCTCTCGCACAATATGTCCTATTCCGAAGGACCAAGGGATACATGGCTGTTGACGCAACGCCCTTATTCGAGCCTGCTGTTGAAAATGTAACTGCAGTTGATTCCGTTATCTCGGTACGAAACCTATCAAAGCGGTTCGGTGCGCAGCACGTACTTCATAGCTAAGTGTTTTCACCCGCTCTCTTAGACGCGGTTGAGGATGAGAAATAGAAACCTGACAAGCTCCAGATCAAGGAGTACTACATTAACCGACATCCAATCAGTGCCGTTGTGATTGCCCTGGGGAAGATTCGGCCTTCGAGGCGAGCCAATTGTTCCAGGTAAACAGCTACTCGATGCTGCACCACGATCTTCGAAACACCTGAGGCCAGAAAAGTTAGAACTTGAATAACGACTTCGGAGCGCAGTGCGGCTTTATGATGTGAGGTTCATCGAAGATCGCGAAATTAAGAGTGGCAGTGTGCTTCGCTTGCCGCACCGGCGCCAACTTAGGTGCACCACGTGGTTAGACGAATTTCAATGCGACCGTAGGTCATTTCACTCGATGACGGTGCGCAACCGATTTCGGCCGTTTGTAGAGCTTTCAGAAATGGCGTCTTGAGCGTTGGTCCATGACCTGGCGGTTTTGAGACTCACCTTCACAAATGCCTTGGTTGATGGTGTCAAAGAATCGGCATCTCGATGTATAAGCCACAGTTCCCGCTGACGGCTAACACCATCTACTCTAATTGTAGCTAGTTCTCCACGGAATTCTTCGTCTTGGACACACAATAGTGGAACAAAACCAACTCCTACTCCCTCCGCAGCCATGCGCTTGATACCTTCAAGCGTGACGTTGGAGATAGTGATGTTCAAGCGCACTCCAGCTTGTTCAAATGCGTGAGCAACTTCCTCCTGTAGTGATGACTTTGCGTTCTCAGTTATCAGTACTTCATCTTCCAGGTGATTGATCGTCACGTGCGGAAGTTTCGCGAGCCGGTGATCTGGATTGGCTATTAATACGATCTCGTCGCGCATGATGAGATGCTTCCTCAGCGATGATTCTGCGCCGGAAAATGCCACAAGTGCGAGATCAATTTGGCCATCTTTCAAAGCGCTGATGATGCGATCGGAGTTGTCGCATAACGTGTCCAACTTTAGATCCGGGTACTTCTCCTGAAACGCATGGGCCAGCTTTGGCAACAGATACAAGCTCGTGCTCTCATTTGCGCCGATGCGAACTCTACCCGTGCGGCAGTGGTTCAAATCCTGAAGCTTGGAAACGAGATCACGTCGAAGTGTGAGAATCTGTGTAGCGTAAGAATAAAGGAGTTGACCGGAGGCGGTGAGCTCTTGATTACCGCGATCTGTGCGGTTGAAGAGCGGCGCACCAACCTCTTCCTCGAGTTTCTTTAAAGCGATGCTGACTGCGGGCGCGGTGCGGTACACGCGCTCTGACGCCTTGCGAACGCTGCCTTCTTCAACTGCTGCCGCAAACATTTCTAGTTGTTGGAATTCCATAAGTGCCCTTCTGTGGTTATGACCGTCGTGCAGAATCAACAGCAGTACGTTTCGGTTCAGTTCGGCTTAATCCGCTCTCATTCTCACAGGCGCTTTGGCCCGTAATTTGTAATTCTCTTAACGTCGGAAACGTTTCAAACGTTTTCCCTGGCGCGCGAAACCAATGAAACGGTATGCGCTAATTTAGGAGCCGCCTTGCACCGGGGTAAACCGCGGAGTGAATAAGAGGAGACCCAAAGGAAGATCCGCCAATCCTCGCCGCTGACCCTCCCTCTCCCTAAAAACAAAAGGTCGTCATCGGGTGTGTTTTCGATGACGACCTTTGCTGTTAAGCCAGTTTTTGTTGCTTGTCGTCATCCGGTTCTGGTACACACGCGTACCGCCATAATGACGACGCTAATACCTAGCATGCTGAAATAAGTTTGCTCGCCTGAATAGCTCATCTCTGAACGATTAAATCTCATGCATTTCGCTAAATAGAATTTACGCAGCACCAAGAGTACCTGTCTATTAGTGTATTTTCAAGCACTTTATCTGAAATCGCCGCCGGCTATGCACCGTGCGGCGCATTCCTGCTAGAAAAAACCCCTTGTCTGGTCTGCAGCGAAATGGTATACATCGTTAGCTTATTTTTTGACATGTAATTCGTGGCGATTTAAGGACAACTTGCTCCACGTAAAAAACTGCTAAAGAGCTGCTGGGAATCATTGGACACAAACGAACCCTGCGCACTCTGAGGCGCGGGGTTTGTTTTTGTGCGGCCGGGCGCCTTTACCATGGAGTGAAAGTCTTTCTAGGAACCCGACGGGGGAATCCTTAGCTGGACAGCAAGGGTGTCCATCGTGAGGTGGAATTTGAAGGAAGCCGCGGCAAAACGCTGGTCTAACGAATAGAAATCAAATATGAAGCGTGCAAGCTGGATGAGGAGGCCAATGTCTTCAAAGTCCAATACCTGTACGGAAGTATATGCCGCGATATTAGCGTGAAGGTAGGAGCGCATTACCCGGGAAAGATCTGCAACTTTGCCTAGAGCCGCCGTCACTGAAAGGTGAGGGGATGAAGTTGCAGAGGTCGTGGGCGGTAATATCGCTTGGCGTTGTACCTGTTGATGTGTCAACTGGACCGCTCGCTGGCCCGCTGGGCCTATCGGAGATACAAGAAGCTGCGCGGCCATTTGCGCCGAGCAACACGCTGGCTTGTCCGAATCTCTCGGCGCAATCCAAGGTTGTTCGCTCACTGGCAAATGGGTGTCAGGCGTGCTTCTCAGAGGGGAGCCGTATGAGCGGAGACGTTCACGTACGGTCTTGCGAGAGCCTGGGGGTGAGATTCCTGCGGGCTACTCACCGCAACATCTATGTGCGGTCACGAGAGCGAATGAAGAAATCGATATCCAACTTCCTTGGCGCGACGACTGCGGCTGCAGGTGAATGCGGAAAAGAGTGCAGTGGCTCGACCGTCTTATCTGGCGCGGATGGAAGCTTATACTCGCGCGACAAGCTTGATGCAGCGAGGGCTCCCCAAGACTAAGCCTACAGTCGCCGATGAATAGCCGTGATCCTTGGTGGAGTGCCGGGGCTGCACACATGCACGCTGCTTTCCCTAAATCCTACTTTGATCGCTGTGTTCTATTGTCACTGCTGGAACAAGGTCGTCGCTTCCAGGCTTGCTTTGTGAACCGCCGCATACGAAACCGTAGCTACGGTGGTGTGGGAGGACGGCGGAGGTGACTCGCATCCTACCCGATGAGTGCGATCGCGACTTTCGGGGCGACGACACCGGTTTCGTATTTCGCGCGGGAGCAAAGGCCGAAAGCGGCGTCGTCGTCCTGACACGTCGTGACTTACCGCCGCATTTCAAAGGGAGACCTATTATGGCAATACAAGAACAAGACTTATCCGCAATTCAGGATGACAGCCTAAGAAACTGTCGAATCGAAACTTTGGCTTTGCACGCAGGCACACCACCTGATCCCACGACTGGCGCGATGCTCACTCCGATTTACCAAACAACCACTTACCGCCAGGCACGAGTTGGAGGAGACAAAGGATTTACTTACAGCCGGTCCGCGAACCCAACCGTTTCCGCACTCGAAAAGCGACTCGCTGCTTTAGAAGGCGCCGAGTACGCGACCTGTTACGCAACAGGTCTCGCAGCGACAACTGTTCTCGCGCTGGCTCTTTTGAAATCAGGCGATCGAGTTGTTGTGTCGCAGGCGGTTTATGGCGGTACGGTAAGACTGTTTCTGCAAGTGCTGGCCCAGTTTGGAGTAACTGCAGCCTTTGTTGATACGGGAGATCTCGACGTCCTGGCTGAGGCGCTTAACAAGCCAACCAAGTTTGTATTCGTTGAGACTCCAGCTAATCCAACGTTGAAACTTACTGACATCGAAGGCGCATCGAAGTTATCGAAGAGCGCTGGTGCTTTATTAATTGTAGATAACACCCTCCAAACTCCGGCGCTGCAGCAGCCCTTCGCGTTGGGCGCTGACGTGGTGCTGCACTCCACCACTAAGTTTATTGATGGTCACAATGCGACGGTGGGCGGCGCGTTGATTACGCGCGAAGGAAATTTGCACGAGCGATTTTCATTTACGCGAAACGCGATTGGCGCAATTCAAGCGGCGTTTCCCGCGTGGTTGACTCTACAGGGAGTCAAGACTCTGCCGCTCCGAATGGCCCAGCACTCGAAGAATGCACTGCGCATCGCAAGTTTTCTTGAATCACATCCACGCGTGACTAAGGTCTCCTATCCAGGCTTGGAGTCATTCCCGCAGTTTGCATTGGCGGAAAGACAACAATTGTCTGGTGGGGCACTAATCGCATTCGAAGTCGAAGGTGGAGTGGAAGCTGGAGTTCGGTTGATGAACTCGGTGCGGCTGTGTGCGCTCGCGGAGAACCTTGGCGCAGCAGAAACAATCATTACGCATCCGGCGTCGATGACACATGCTGATGTGCCGCCGGCACAGCGGGCCTCAGCAGGAATTACTGATGGATTGGTAAGGCTGTCGGTGGGTTTGGAAAATGTTGAAGATTTAATTGCTGACTTGAACCAGGCGCTGGAGAGGTGACTTTTAAAGGGCCAGTGATCCTTTGAATTCGACAACTCGACCACTACGTTTTTCCGATGTGAGGTATCGTGAGCGACGTAATGCTGGGACAAGAATGATCCTCCTTCAAACACCGTCCAATGCTTTGCTGCAAATCACCAACATATGTTTGGCGGCTCCCGGTGAAATGGCTGCTTAAGTAGAAGACTGCGAGTGCAACCAGGTTATCAGCAATTCCTCAGCAGTTCGGATGAAACACGATGTGCCGGCTTCTGATTCCGGAAGTCAATTTTGAACATATTTCGTTGATCGAGATACAACGTAAACAGTCGAAGTAACAAAGCGGTGGGTTTATCGCACTAACCCGAATTGTTCGATAATCGCTAATGATGGCCTTTGCGTCACCGCACGCCCGTTTGAGATCAAGTCAGTTATAGCCACGACACTACAGCTAATTTCCGGCGCAGGTTACCCAAGAGTGGCTTCCTTGGATATCACTGGCAACGTTGTTCCGTTCATCGGGGACGAAGAAGAAAAGATCGAACAAGAGATGCTGAAGATTTTCTGTAACGAAAACCAATGGTGTCGAGCAGGCTCAGATTCTTGCGACCGTGCAATTTTACCTGAGTGAGTGTTGTCGATCGTCACCTTGTCGCAGTTCGGCTCAAATTTGTGCGCTCAGATCAAATTGATAAGCTCCGAGAAGCATTGTGAAGCAGTTGGTTCGTGCGATGCGAGTCAGCACCGTACGCGGTTGGTCGGATCTAGGCTCGAAGATTGGATTGTCGAAGGAAACGCCCAACTCGTGTTACCACGCGTCGCTCCCGGACACGTCACATAGGCAGATCATCTGCCGCGATACTCTCTTTCAAGTCTTCGCCAGGTCTTTACTATAGTTAGTGAGTTTGGTGGCGCAAACTGAAGTCGTTCTGCTTTGATTGCCAGACCCGCATAGCTGAGTGTGGTGCGAGTTGTATGCTTTAACTTAATGAGCGTCTCTGGCGTGCACTGATTCCTGCCGACTCTCATTCTTTGCAAATACGCTGCGAAGTCTGCGTCCGGAAAGATCAGTTCGGCAGCAAAAACTTCTGCACCGAGTTCGATTGTTTTAGCGAAGTTCGATTGATCGCAATAAGAAATTCGCAGATGACGATCTTTGTAGAAGTGTTTTAGTTCATGAGCCATTGTAAACACCATTGGATCCTGCGGAAGATTACTGGCGAGCATGACTGTTGTTCCAAGCTCATCGCACATAAAAGCGCCGCGCAATTTTTTGAACTTGTGAGGCCAGACGTCGAGTTCAATATTGTTGCGGAAGTATATGCGCCGCATGTCGGTCACTGTTATGCGAGGAGATGTGAGACCATTCTCCGCTCGCACACGCCGGGCCAACTTCTTCAAATCGTCGTAATAGTAGTAAGGCGCGTTCATCTGCGTTTGCCTCCTTTGCCTCGGGATTTTCGGGTCTTCATCGCGTACATGCGTCGAGCTCTGCGGAACTCAGCGTATTTGGTGATCTCCTCGAGATCTTCCGGATCCAAATGCCTGGCAGCCCGGAGCAGTGTCATTAATTGGTCGGAATCGTTCTCGTATGTTTCTGGTGGAAAAAAGGTGCTTATGGAAACGGCAAAAAAGCGCGCCAATTTTTCGAGATCATCAAGACTCGGTCTATAGATGCCATTCTCCCATCTGGAGATCGTGTTAGCGGCTACCTGGATTTGTGCGGCAAGTGCGTCCTGGGAAAGACCCTCTCCGTGGTTATAATTCGTACGCAACTCGCGGATTTGCTTAGCTACATAATCAAATATGGACATAGAGGAAGTCTATTCAATCACCGTCGAGATTGAACAACATACTGAGCGGCAACTTAAGTGAGTGAATGGCCGCACTTTCGAAACTCGTGTTACCGGTGGTTATGAGTTTAAGTAACGGTGAAACTTGTCAGGCATTATACCCGTTCAGAGCTCTGCACATAAAACATTTTTTGGCGCGCGCAGTACGCTAAAATATTCTCGCGCGCCCCCGAATGCAAAATCAACCTTGGAGGACAATATGGCTGAAAACACCGCGTTTGACGTTTATTGTATGTCGCTCCGATTCGGATAAATACTTCATCCAGCACTCTCCAAAGGAACTATGACAAGCAAAATACGCCCCGACATTCGCGCCTTGACGAGACTCGTGCCTAGAAGTGGAAATCTGGTTCAAGGTCAATCCGAGCTCGCAATAGATCCCGCCCTTGCCGCCGCGGCCAACCGAAGAATTTCCGGCAGCGAAAACCACTACAGTCCTGCCGAAGGTGATCAAGACTTGCGGTCAGCGATAAGTCAAAAGATTCAAATATTCAATGGGATTACAGTCGATCCAGAAGCAAAACCTCTTGAGCTCCTTGTAACATCTGGTGCGACTGGGGCATTGGTTGCTATCGCGCAGACGTATCTTAGAAATTCTTCTGCGTTGGTGTTTCAACCGTATTATCCGTACCACCGGTATATTCTGGAGGAGTTCGGAGCGACCACTGAAGTTATCCCGTTAAGAGGTGAAAGCCTGGAGCTCGACACTGACGAGCTTTTCGTGCGTTCGAAGAAACTCAAAGCTCGTGAGCGATTCCCATTGCGTGCAATCATCGCGTGTACTCCAGCAAATCCAACAGGAAGAGTCTTCTTACGGGAAGAACTGGAAGCGATTGCTGAAGTGTGCATGGAATTGGGCCTTTTGTGCATCGCCGATGAGGTGTACGAGCACTATGTTGTCGGCGAGCAGAAACATGTCTCAATTGCAACTTTACCAGGAATGAAAGAAAGAACTATCACCGTTAATTCTTTCTCGAAATCCTGGAACATTTCTGGTTGGAGACTCGGTTATTGCTATGGCGCCCCCGAACTAATAGCTCCACTGAATAAAGCAAACAACGTCTTTTATGTTTGCTCTCCCACTCCCTTGCAGAAAGCGCTGGCTGAAGTGCTGATGCAGAATCCTACATACTATGGGCGTTTGCGTGAGACGTTCAAAAGCAAGCGCCAGTTCGCTGTCGGGTCTTTGGAGCAATCAGGCTTTTCCGTCTATAACTCCGGTTCCGCGTTCTACTTGTGGGCTCGCATTCCCGTTGGGTATGACAGTGCGGTCGAACTCAACGAGTTCCTGATCAAAGAGGCACAAGTTTCCGCAGTGCCAGGAAGCGCATTCGCGGATAGCGACGAGTGGGATAAATATGTGCGCGTCTGTATTGCGCGTGAGGATGTTGTCTTGAACTGTGCGCTGGAAAACATCCAGACAGCACTTAGTTCGCATAAAGGTTGTTATCTATAAGCACTGAGAGTGCGAAATATGGTAACGAACAACTAATGCCGCTCTTTCAGAGCTTAGAAAACTTGTGGGGACTCTCCAGGGGCCGCGCACTCCGCTCCGCTGAGTGCTTGCCCCGGGTATAGACAGCTCAATCAACATCTGACAGAGGCATTGGCGGTTGCGAAAATGCCTGGACTGTTAAGCGTGGCGCTGAGCGGCTCTGGTCCAATCGTGATAGCGCTGGCGACTGATGATTTTGACGAAATCGGAGAGACTATTGCTGCGCGTTTATCTGAACACAACAGTTCGATTTTGGAAGCGGATATTAATGGGCTGGCTGAATTCGCATGATGACTGATCAAGGCTACAACTTAGCCGGTTCTTTGTTCCGCAAACTGTTAAGATTGCTTGACGCATATGTAGTGTATCGTATGCTGCCACGCCTGTTATCATCCGGCGCCTTCATTCGACAGTCATTAAAGCTCATTAAAACAATTCCAGCAGTGAAATTTCAGTCCTCATGCGTGTTTCGGCGCCCCTGAAACTGCATCACCATTCATTTGAGGGGAATGCTCGAAGCTGAGTTCCGACCTGACATTGTTTTCGCTGAAACTCTCGAAGTATTCCTTCAATTCGAGCTGTCTTGCTTCAAAAACGACAACAGCAATCTTTAAAATCGCAACTTGCTTTTACATAATGCGTGTGCAAAAAAGCGAATCCCGTGTATCATCAACGGCCTGACTCCAACTCTCAAGTTTTGGAAAGTCATCCTCACGAAACGAATGTGGCCCAGAAGAAGAGTGAATGATGGCACTTGTGTTTTGCGACTGCGTCGGTAAACCCACAAAGCCTCGCCTGTGCTGCCGACCTTGTCTACCGGGGACGAGACGAATGCTTTCAGCTGAGTACAGTACTTTCCTCGCGAATATACTTTTTTGAGGAATATCAGAAACACGTTCGCGTGAAGGAGCAGATTATTCTCCCTTCACACTGCCGTGTCTGCGATATTGGAAACAACTACTCACCGTTTCTCGCGCCCGGAACATTAGCACCAATGTGACGCTCACACACTGGAGGCTTGAATTGCCAGTTGGTCACAGACTCAAAGCGCTGAGAAAAAATCGCAAACTCACGGTTCGAGACGTTGAGCAGGCCACTCATAGGATCGCCGCGGTCATGAATGACAATCAATATCTGGTTTCGGATAGTTCGTTGACCAGATTGGAGAAAGGTCGTTCTGGTCCAACCATTTACAAACTTTTCACCCTCAGTGCCGTTTACAATGTGAACCTGCTTGAGCTTTATGGGATTGACCTGGCTGACATTAAGAAGCTTCACAGCATCGCATTCCCCGACAAGACCCAACTGTTGCCGAACGAAATGGTTCAGGAGCGTTCTACTGCTTCACTTCAAGAGCTAGAGACTGAGCTCTTGGCAGCTCCTGCAGGAATTGAGCTTGAGCATGCGCTTTCAGGACGTACAGACCTCAGTAAGTTGCCGCTCGCGTACGGTTACATAGGTTTCAAGGATTTCACGATGTTCCCGCTTGTTCGGCCCGGCGCAATTGTCAGGATTGACACTCGACAAGACAAATTGAGTTCACAAAAATGGCGCACTGAATATGAACGGCCAATCTACTTCATTGAACTGCGCGGAGGATATGCGTGTGGTTGGTGTGAGTTACAAAACAATCAACTCACTATTGTTCCTCATCACTCCGGGCCGGGAAGAGTGCGTCACTACAACTATCCACACGATGCGGAACTTGTTGGTCGAGTAATTAGTTTTGACACCCCGTGGGTCGATGATTCAGTTGAGTAGTATGCACTTGTCGCGCGGCTGCTCGGATTGCGAAGCAACCAAGATTCGCTCGCCGCTTACGTCGATCGTCGAATTGCTTTGATTGTCGGGTCTTGCTCCGAATGCGAAGCAGGAAAATATTTTTTCTGCGGTTCGCAATGCAGAGTCATATAGTACAGCCTCCCGATACAAACGCAGCCTCGCATCAACTGAGGAGATTGTGAATGTCCACACGCTTTCTCGTGTCACCCCAAGTGTGTTCCGCGACCGACAAAGACGGTACGACAATTTTAGACGTCAACGCGGGGAAACTCTTCAGTGCGATTGGGTTCACTGGCCGACTATGGAGTGCTATTTCAGCACAACGCGAGGGACTAACATTGCGTGAGCTACATGCCAACATTTTTTCGGACACTGCTTACGGAAACGAGGAACACACGAAAGAAGATCTTGAGAAAGTTTTGAACCAACTCATTGCGATTGGACTGATTGAAAGCGCCTCGGCCAGGCGAAAAATAGATGCAGTTCCATATTGGTCGCTTCTCGGCCAATCGTCAGCACTCGCGACTACAAGACTCCTCCTAAATTTAGATTTGCCGTCAACGGCAGCTTTCTTTCAGCTTGCACTGTTCGATTTTCTAATCAGGTTTGGTGGGTTTAGAGCCTTACACAAGACTGTAAAGGAATGGCCTATAGCTGATTGTCATTTGTGGCCACAAAGACCTCAGATATTGAATGAATCATTGAATACCGCCTCGAGATGGTACTTAAAACATGCATTATGCCTTCAACGGTCGGCCGCACTTACATGTCTGCTCAGAACCTGCGGAATGCCTGCGGAGATGGTGGTTGCCTGCAGGAGAATTCCGTTCAAAGGACATGCGTGGGTTGAACTGAATGGCGAAGTAGTAAATGACAAACCCAAGGCCCAAGCGGTTTACAGCACTGTTCTGAATCGTTGTTGAAATCCGCCGTACCTTAAGGAACCTGCACATAGCGATGAGCGCAATCGGAGGGATATACAACTTTGACGGAGCGCCTATCGACGGCGAGCTTCTTATAAGCCTGGGCAATGAGTTGGGGACGAGGAATCCAGACGGCGGAAGGAACCTCAGCTTTAATTCAATCGGCATGACGCATCGAGCATTCCATACCACTCGTGACTCACAAAACGAATTGCAACCGCATGTCTCGAGACGAAGGCAACTGCTTGCTTGGGATGGCAGGTTGGACAATCGGTCGGATTTGATCCGGGCACTCGGTGACGAACTAATTGAATGTCAAACGGATGTGCCGGTTGTAATGGCCGCCTATCTGAAATGGGGCGACGAATTTCTGTCACGCATAGTTGGCGACTTTGCTTTCTCATTTTGGGACCCTCAATCGAGAAGACTATTACTAGCTAGAGATCCTATTGGACCACGCACGCTCTACTACTACAGAAATAAGCAAACACTGATTTGGTCCACTGCACTGCGGCCGCTAATATCACTTATTGATGCTCATTCAGGTATTAACGAAGAGTACATAGCAGATTATCTAAGCAGGCTTCCCGACCCATCAGACACACCGTACAGAAATGTCCATGCTGTTCCTCCGGGGTGTGTTGTGATTGCTGGGGAAGGAAATCTGAAAATTCATCGCTTCTGGAAACCGATCGTCGAACCACGTATTCGCTACCGGACGGACGGCCAGTACGAAGAACACTTTCGTCAACTATTCGACGAGGCTGTGCGTTGTCGATTGAACGTAGAGGGAGCGATATGTGCCGAGCTCAGCGGCGGCCTTGATTCCTCCGCAGTGGTTTGCATGGCGGATCACCTTATCAAACGGTATGACTCAAGAGTCTCGAAGCTTGAGACGATTTCCCTCGTTTTTGATGAAGCCAGCCGCGCAGATGAGCGTGAATTTATAACTGCTGTTGAAGAGCAGATTGGTAAGAGTGGACGTCACATCCGCGAGGACGATTACAGAATTCTTGAACCCGTTGCTATTGAGCAGACGCCAATTATTCCAAATCCGATAGCGAATTTCGCCAGGTACCAAAACGCTCTCAATCAGACGATGAGAGAAGCAGGTGCGCGGGTCTTACTCTCTGGAAAAGGAGGAGATGAGATTCTTACAAGTATGCGGGATCCATCGCCGGAATTGTGCGATCTTATGGTTCGAGGGAGGCTGAACACTCTTCATCAAAGACTTGCAGTCTGGAGTGAGACGTTAAACAAAAATTATTCGGCACTATTTTGGACCAAAGCAGTTCTCCCTTTGTTGCCGCGGAACGCGCAGCTTTTCTTTGGAGGCGGCACAAAGTCTCAAATAGTGCAGGTTATTGATCGAAACTTTGCTACTCGAATGAACCTCGCCGAACGTCTGCTCGGCCGCGGCTATCCGTTGCGCATCTTCGACCGTTCGGTACAGATCGCGCGCCTGACCGGCAGCAACCGCGCCTATATCGAAAAGGAAATCCCCCATCTTGAAAAGCTGATGGCGGCCGATCCGCAGG
>JBHEMC010000067.1:0-24345 GCA_046262775.1 Pyrinomonadaceae bacterium
TGCGGCTGGAATAAGCTGGAACTGGGCTCTGGTCGTGTGCCTGCAACTGACGATAGACACTCGACAACTGACTACCCAACAAGGAAGTGCAATGTCGTTTCGCCAACGCGCAGCTTATCACCACTATCAAGCACACGCGGCTGACGCGGGGCCAATCGGACCGAATCATTTATCACGGTGCCATTGACTGAACCTAGATCTTCCACGAGGAATGTTTCGCCTTCAACCCAGATGCGCGCGTGTCGACGCGACACTTTTGTTTCCGGATCGAACCTCGACAGATCGATTTCCGGAAAGATATTTGAATGTGGATCTGTGCGGCCCAGTAGGTTGCTGTCCTTTTGCAGAATGAACGACGCATCCAATTCTGTTGTACCGGCAACCACCAGTTTTGCCGTCGGACGCACAGCTTTCAACATCGCGCTCGAGCCGACGCCAGATAGCGGTTGGCGCGCACCACAATGAGCGCAAAACACATCGTCCGCAGCGATTCGACCACCGCAGAATCCACAATAGACCGTTTGTACCTGAACAGTTTCCCCACCCAATTGCGGAGCCGGCATACCGTAGCTGACGCGACCCGACATTAATTTTTCAAGATGCATCGCAAGTTCATTCCGCATTTCACCAGCCGAACGGAACCGATCTTCCGGCTTGTATTCGACAGATCGCATCAGGATCTGCTCCATCTCAGACGATAATGATGGAGAAATCTGCCGCGGACGCGGATTCTTGGTGAAATCGAAAATCAGTAGCGGATTATCCTGCGGATCTGATCCGGTGAGTAAATGAAACATGGTGGCACCCAGACTGTAGACGTCTGATGCCGGCTCCACGCGTCCACTAAACAGTTCGGGCGGTGCGTAGCCCATTGTTCCAACTGCCGTGACTCCCTTTTCCTGTTTAGTTACCCAACGTGCAATACCAAAGTCGATCAGCATGATGCGGCCGCTATTACCGTCGATCATCAGGTTAGCGGGTTTAAGGTCGCGATAAATGATCGGTTTGGGGCGCGTATGAAGATACTCGAGCACATCTGCGACTTGCATTCCCCAATCCGCCACAGTCTTTTCGTCCAATCGGCCGCCGGACGTCGCGCGCATTCTGGAGGCGAGATCGCCTCCTGAGATGTACTTCATTACCAGATAAAAGCGCGCCGCTCTATCGTCGTAGAAGTAATCATAAATTGTGGGAATCGAGGGGTGCTCCAGCGAGGTCAACAGCAACGATTCGCGTTTAAAGTCTCCAATCGCCTTTTCGTGTTGTCCCGGGTCGAGGTGAGTTTCGACCATTTCTTTGACGGCGCGCGGAGCATCACCAAGATTGCGATCTTTCGCAAGGTAAACAGCCCCCATCCCGCCACCCCCAATCCGCCTCACGATTTCGTAACGCGAATTGAGGACAGTTCCTGAGTCTAGCTGTTTGACCGTTGGCTGGCGCCCGCCAGTTGTACCTTTCGGAGGAGTTGCGGCTGTGCCTGCGATACGCACGTCATCTGTTGCGGAACCTGCTAAAGAATGCGGCGAGAGATCCTCAGATTCCACTGAAGTCTCTTCTCTTGCCGCAGAGTGGAGTTCCTGCATTCCTGCAATTTTCCCGCTGTCCGGCACGAAAGTTTTTAAATCTTCTCGTCCCGGAGGCTGCTGGAGTCCGCAGCTCCCGCAATGATGTTGGTTGGGCGCCATCTCAGCGCCGCAAAAGGTGCATTCAACCATTGAATTAATAAATCTTTGTTAATCGATCGCCGGGAAAAGCGTCTTACCCATTGTAGAGACGCTGTTGGCTTGCATCACTTAACTATGTGGAATCGCAAGAATGTTTTTCCTACGATGATTTCGTCGCCATCGCAGAGTGCCTGGCGCTGTCCGGGCGGTAATCGCTTGCCACGGTTGATGAACGTGCCGTTCGTCGATCCCAGATCTTCGACAAAATATTGACCATTTGTCAGGGTGATTCGCGCATGGCGGCGCGAAACCTTTGCTTCTGGATCGTCGGTATCCAGATCGACATCCGGAAAAATACCTGCGTCGGCATCCCAGCGACCTATCTGGGCCTCGACATCGCTTAACATAAATTGCTTGCCAGTTGAGCGGCCCTTTTCAATAACCAAACGCGCGTGTGGCTTCGTGGAAGGTGGAACTGGGTTGATATTGAAGCTTGCCGATATGTGCCCTGCGGCGTATTCCGGTCGCGGCTTGAACGAAGCATGCGAGCCATTCTGACCGTGGGACGGCGACTGCAGAGTGCCGAGCTGATTATTTGGTCTAAGTGGAGCGCCGCATTCATCGCAGTATTGCGAGCCGTCAAGGTTTTCTGTTTTGCATCTATCGCAGGTAATCATCAGAGATCGCAGCCGGGCAGTGCGCACAGGAAGCATTTCATTCTAACGCGAAATGATTTGGTGCGCCAACGCTACTTTTAACGTAATTCGATGGTTCCAATAGACGACAACAGGCTGTCGTCCATTGTTCGTTGCAATGGGCCGATTGGTTAATCGATTCGAGTGAAGGCGCTGGCCCCGCGTGGCCAGGGCCGGCAACTCCAGCCACTTCTCACGCCTCAAAGTGGAGCGGCTCAGTTGCGGTTAAATGAAACTGTTTGATAGGTTTTGACGTAGAAACAACTCGGGCGTAAATGGTATGGCTTGAATTATCCCGATAGAGACCACTACCTCGTTTTCAAGCAAGAATTTAAGAGTTGATCGAAGGAAGCAAAAGATGGCGTTGACGCGCAAAAAGAAAATAATTATCGGTGTTTCTGTCGTGGCGGTTCTGGCAATCGTAGTAATTGTCAGCGTTTTTGCCAGTCGCAAAGACGAGCCCGAAGTGACAACCATCAAGCTTGAAGTAAGACCCGAATTGCGGCAAACAGTAACGGCGTCCGGCGAAATTAGGCCCATCCGTTACATCAAGCTTACCAGCGAGGTTCCCGGACGCATCGAAGAGATTTACGTCAACGCGGGCGATCAGGTTATCAAAGGGAAGGCACTTGTACGCATCGACCCTACGCAGCTCCAGTCGAATCAGGAAGCACAGTGGGCGGCAACGCAGGCCTCAGTTAATGACGTCCAAAATGCCAGGAACGCAGTCACTTCGTCGCAGCAGGCGCTGGTGGTTGCCGAAGCCTCAGTTGCAGCAGCAAGACAGCAAGTCGTCGCATTTCAAACCAGCGTAGATCGTGCTCAGGTCGACCTTAACACCGCGCAACGTGAGTTGAAGCGAAATACAGACCTGATCGAAGCCGGGGTGGCCTCCCGCGCGGAATATGATGCTGCGCGTGATCGTTTTGAACAGGCCAAGATCGCGCTCGACACTGCTAGGGCAAATCTTGAAGCCCAAAAAATTGCAGTCAAAGAAGCTACGGAGCGAGTGAACCAGCAACGGATTTCAGTCAAGGAGGCACAAACGAGTGTTAAGTCTTCGGAGATGCGCGCGAATCAGCAGCAGGCTGTTCTCCGTGGACAAGTTAGCCAACGGTCCAAGGCAACTCAAATATCTCCACTCAATGGTGTGGTTGCTGATATCCCAACGCGTGTCGGAGAGTTTGCAGTTGCGGGTTTGTCGACAACGCCGTTGATGACGATCGCCGACATGTCTACCATTAACGTGGAAGTAAACGTGGATGAGACCGAGATCAATAACGTCGAGGTCGGTCAACAGGCGAAGGTGAAGGTAGATGCGCTCGGCGACAAGGAAATCAAAGCTGTCGTTACCCAAAAGAACCCACTCGCGGTTTCGAAATCAGATACCACCGGAGGATTATCAAATCGCGTAAACGTCCAGGAAGCCAAAGAATTCAAAGTAACCCTTGAATTGAAAGAACTACCCGAAGACATTCAGACTGCCTTGCGACCAGGCATGAGTTCGACAGCAACAATCACCACCAAGACCAAGAGCAACGTCCTGGCTGTGCCACTCGAATCAATTGTTGAGAAACAGCCGACGCCTGCAGCATCGCCCTCCGGTTCAGTTGCGGGCAACGTTCCATCTGCTACACCCGCGGAAAAAGCTAAGCCGCAAAAGGGTGTGTATATCATTGAGGCCAACAAGGTTCGTTTTATTGAAGTAACCACCGGAATTACCGGCGAGGCAGACATTGAGGTCGTGAGTGGTTTGAAACCGGGTATGGAGATCGTTCGCGGGCCAAGCCGCGTTCTGAAGACCTTGAAAGACAGTATGACCGTCAAACGACAAACGAAGAAACCCGGCGCCAATGCAAACGGAAACGAGGGCAGCTAAATGAGCGACGTCACACTGACGGCCCCAAACGAGGCTGCAATACAGCCGCAGGCTTCGGTGAACGGACACGATCCGCAGAGTTTGATCTCTATGCGGAACATCTGGAAGACCTATCAGATGGGAACCGAGGCGGTCCACGCACTCCACGGAGTGTCGTTTGATGTACCAAAGGGCGAATATATTGCGATCATTGGACCGTCAGGTTCTGGAAAATCTACCCTGATGAACTTGATTGGCTGTCTCGATACTCCGTCGCAGGGCGAGTACTGGCTTAACGGCAAAAACGTTTCGGAAATGGACGACGACGAACTCGCTCGAATTCGTAACCAGGAGGTAGGATTCGTTTTTCAGACGTTTAACTTGCTCGCGAGAGCTACCGCACTTCACAACGTGGAGTTACCGCTCATCTACGGTGGCATAGGTTCATCTCAACGCCACGAAATGGCCAAACAAGCTCTCTCAGCTGTCGATCTCGCAGATCGCGTGCTGCACCGTCCCAATGAACTGTCCGGTGGACAACGGCAGCGTGTAGCGATCGCGCGAGCGCTCGTGAACCACCCGTCAATTCTCCTCGCCGATGAACCAACAGGTGCGCTCGATACGCACACCAGCATGGAGATAATGGATTTGTTCGAACGCCTGCATTCCGAAGGCAATACTATAATCGTGGTCACGCACGAACACGATATTGCCGAGCGCGCCCACCGCGTGATCTCCATTCGCGATGGTCTAATAGAAAAAGACGAACGAATCAGGTAGGAGACAAACAATGCAGCTAAGTGGCGACCACGAGGCAAAGCCACAACGCTACACGTTTGCTCGCGCTGTTCTTCGGCAACGCATCAGATCATTTCCCTTTTTCCGACTGACGGCGATCTGGGAAGCGTTTCGCGTCGCCATCTCGAGTTTGCGTTCGAACATGTTACGCACGGCGCTCACTTTGATGGGCATTGTCGTTGGTGTCACCGCTGTCATCGCAGTAGTCACGATCATTAAGGGCCTCGACAGAACGGTCGCACAGACCTTCTCTTCACAAGGGTCAACAGTATTCACGATTTCAAAAAATCCGCAGATCATCACCTCTCGCGAAGATTTCATTAAATTTAACCGGCGCAAAGACGTTACGCACGACGACGCTGAAGCGATAGCACGTTTGTGTACGACATGCTGGCGTGTCGGCATGGCTGCGAACGCAACAGAAACCGTCAAGTACGCCGATCAAAAAGCTGAAAACGTGCGTATTCGCGGCGTGATGCCGATTACCATGTTCGATATTGATGGCGTAACTATCGACGCAGGTCGCATCTGGAGTGAGAGTGAAGGAGATTCGGGCCGGGAAATCTGTGTCGTTGGTCCAGACATACTGAAGAACCTCTTCGGAGGCGCGACGGCAGACAGGGCGCTCGGTCAGCAGATACGGATTGCGGGAAGACCCTACACGATTATCGGTGTACTTGAGCCGTTGGGATCTATTTTTGGTTTCTCGCGCGACAATGTGGCTTATATTCCTTACTCGACGTACCAAAAAGCCTACGGGGTGAGGCGCTCGCTCATAGTTTTCATTCAGGTTCCTGCTGCAGAGCAACTCGAGCCCGCAGAAGATCAGGTAAGGACGATCATGCGCAATCGGCGCCCGCGCACAATTGCTGAGGCTGATGATGAAGGATTTTCGCTCGAGACGCAGGATGTGTTTCTCAATCTCTATGGGGCGGCAACAGCCAACATTTACATCGTAACCATAGGTGTGGCGGCTGTTTCGTTGGTCGTAGGTGGAATCGTTGTGATGAACATCATGCTTGTATCGGTGACAGAACGAACAAAAGAAATTGGCATTCGCAAGGCAATTGGTGCGCGACGTAAGGACATTCTCACGCAATTTCTGATCGAGGCGGTGACTGTCACTGCGATAGGAGGCGCAATCGGCGTTGGCACTGGTTTTGGTCTGGCGTATATCATTTCCGCACTGATCAGTTTTCCGTTGCTCATCAGCATTACTTCGGCTGTTTTGGGTGTGGGAGTTTCTTCCGTGGTAGGAATCATCAGCGGCTTATGGCCGGCGTGGCGTGCCGCCAAGCTGGATCCGATTGAGGCATTGCGAGCAGAGTAAGGGCTATTTGTTTTCTAATCCGTGCGACTTGAAGACATAAAAGAATCTGCGGTGATGGCAGTAGACACGCTGCGCGCCAACAAGTTGCGGTCCAGTCTCACCATTCTTGGCGTGAGCGTTGGAGTGATTACCGTCATCTTTATGGTCTCGATCATCCAGGGATTGAACAAAGCGTTTGCCGACCAAATTGAGTCGCTTGGCTCCAACACGATTTTCATTTCGAAGTTTGATCCGAGTTTCGGTCGACCACCAGGGCCCGAAGAAATACATCGAAAAGACCTGACAATCGAGGATGCTGGCGCCTTGCGTCGCGAAGCACCCTCAGTGGTAGGGGTTTCACCGATTCGCCGCAAGCTGTCCGCAACCATGCGTTATCAGGAGAAGCAAACGGACACTCCTATTCTTCTCGGTGTAACGCCCTATTACGAGTTTGTGCATACTCAATACGTCGCTAGCGGCCGCTTTATCAACGACATTGACATGCAGGATCGCTCAAATGTGGTGATCGTCGGCGTCGACGTGAAGCGAGCATTATTTCCTTATGAAGACCCATTGGAAAAGGAAGTAAGAATCAACGGAAATCCGTACCGCGTAATCGGTGTGATGGAACCGCTTGGCAACTTTTTCGGACAATCACGAGACAATTCTATTTTCGTTCCTCTCACTACGTTCGATAAGTATTATCTTGAAGGTCCATTCCCTGAAGTTGTTTTCTTCATGGTGGTCCGTCCGCGCTCGCGTGCGTACGTCAAATCAGCGATGGACGAAATTACGGACATTTTGCGCCGCCGGCGGCGCGTAGACACGGAAGCAAAGAACGATTTTGGCGTGTCTTCGCAAGATTCGTTGTTGGACGTTTACAATCAACTTACCGGGGCAACTGCACTTGTGCTGACTTCGATATCTTTTGTTGCATTGATGATAGGCGGAATTGGTGTGATGAACATTATGTTGGTCTCAGTGACAGAACGCACAAAAGAGATCGGCATTCGTAAAGCTGTTGGAGCAACGAAAGTGAATATCCTGTCACAGTTTTTGATCGAAGCGGTCGTGTTAACGGGGATCGGTGGTTTAGCAGGACTTGCAGTGGGCGAACTCGCCAGCATCCTAATGAACAAGTATTCACCGCTGCCGGCTTATGTGCCGTTATGGGCAATTGGAATTGGTGTTGGTATTTCAGCGGCGGTAGGAATCATTTTTGGGTTGTGGCCTGCGTGGAAAGCTGCACGTTTGAATCCCATTGACGCACTCCGCTGGGAATAAGTCTCCGGGGCGAGCGCGTCCTCGTCCGCATTCGTTCTCCATGCAACGTCACATAATCCGTAGCAACCCGCGAGGACGCTCGCGCTCGAGAAAACGTATGAAGCTAACTAATCAAATGGCACTCGTTACCGGCGGGGGCCACGGAATTGGACGGGCAATCGCGCTGCGTCTCGCGCATGAAGGCTGTGATCTTGTTCTAAACGGCCGCAACCGCGAAGCGCTGGAAGCAACAGCATCAAAGATTGCCAAAGCCGGCAGGCGCGCTGTTGTGTCGGTTGCCGACGTCTCCGATGAAGACGCTGTGACGCAGATGGTGCAGCATGCTCTTCAGACGATAGGCCGCATAGACATTCTTGTGAACAATGCTGGCATCGTCGGCCCAACAGCGCCAGTCCACAACGTCAATCGTGCAGAATGGGACGAAACATTAGCTGTAAATCTCACCGGAGCTTTTCTATGTGCAAAAGCCGTTATCCCTCACATGGTCGAGCGACGTAGTGGCAAGATCGTCAACATTGCTTCAATCGCTGGGAAATTGGCCTACCCGTTACGCAGTGCTTACGCTGCGTCGAAATGGGGGATGATTGGCCTGTCGCGCACGCTCGCACAAGAGTTGGGTCCTTACAACATTCAAGTAAATGCGATCTGCCCTGGCCCTACCGAAGGGCAACGAATGCGAGGTGTGATTGCAGGACGTGCGCGCGAACTTGGGCAGGAGGAAGCAGCAGTCGCAAAGCTCTACGTGGAGGGGACGGCCTTGAAGCGAATGGTGAACCCTGATCACATTGCGGCGCTCGTGCTTTTGCTGGTTTCGGACGAAGGAAGTAGTATCACAGGTGAAGCCATTGACGTGAGTGCCGGCTATGCGTTGTAACGCGCCGATTGCAACCTAATTTCGTGAGTCCGTAGTAACATTGTGAAATTCATCGAAACTCTGAAGCTTGCGGTGGCCGCGATTTGGGCCCACAAGCTGCGGTCTGCGCTGACTCTGCTCGGAATGATTATCGGCGTTATGGCCGTGGTCGTAGTGTATTCGCTGATTCAGGGTTTCAATACCTACGTTGACGAGAAAATTGCCGGGATTGGTGCCAAGTCTTTCAACGTACAACGTTTTAACCCTCTCGAAGATTTCAAAGACACTGATACCATTGCAGCGGCGCAACGACGCAACAAGGAACTCACACTCGAAGACTACGATTATCTGAAGCAACGCGCCTCGCTCGTAGACAAGCTGGGAGCCAAAGCACGTGGAACGCCGGCTCAGCTCAAGCGCGGTAACGAAGTTCTTGAAGATGTGTTTGTTTCGGGGGCGACGGCCAATTGCGTCGATATTGAAAACAGAGATGTTGCCGACGGACGTTTTGTTTCTGATCCGGAGAACGAAGCCGCACAACGAGTAGCGTACATCGGAGCCGATGTCGCAAACAAATTATTTCCCTACGGTGGCAGTCCGGTGGGTCAGGAGATTTCAATTCGCGGTTTGCCATACCGCGTGATTGGAGTTGAAGCCGCGAAGGGAACGGTGTTCGGGATTCCGCAGGACAACTTTGTCGTAATCCCACTGAAAACATATGAAGTAAATTTCGGGACATTGATTCGCCAACGGTCTCTGTATTTCGTTGGCACGGCCAGGTCTGACGACACCTTCAACGACGCAGTGGACGAAGTTAGAATATTAATGCGCCAACGCCGTCACTTGGAGCCCAGTGAAAAGGACAATTTTGGCATTGTCACGCCTGACGCAATAACGGGTCTGCGTGATCGAATCTTCGGCACAATCTTTATCGTGGCAATTGGAGTCCCGAGCATTGCGCTTGTTGTCGGTGCGATAGTGATTATGAACATAATGCTGGTGTCGGTCACTGAACGCACAAAAGAAATTGGTATTCGTAAATCATTGGGGGCGAGACAGGTTGATATTCTCAAACAGTTTTTGGTGGAGGCCATAACTCTTTCCGCCATCGGGGGAGGTGTCGGAACGATAATCGCCTGGATTATTGGCCGCGTATTGACTGCGGTTTTCTTCCCGACTTATCTATCGATCGTAGCCGTGACTATTGCTGTCGGCGTATCAGCCATTGTGGGTGTTCTTGCAGGAGTATTTCCCGCATGGAAGGCAGCGCGCCTCGATCCGATTGAGGCTCTGAGAGCTGAATAAATGAAATTTGTCAGTTGTTTAGCAGCAATTCAGCAAAACAATCAACCACTGAACAGGGCCGCTAAGTTTTATGTCTATTATTCGGAGTGACATTTACGAAAACCTGAAGATGGCGATTGACACGCTGCGCGCCAATAAGCTGCGATCATTCCTTACTGTTTTCGGAGTCGTAATTGGCGTTATCACCGTAATGCTCATCGCATCGATTATTAGCGGGATTGACGTGTCGGTAAAGAGAGAAGTCGAATCGTTTGGTACGCGTTCGATCTACCTTAGCAAGTTCAATCCTGGGATACACATCGGACGACTGTCACGCGAAGAACGGATGCGCAAAGAGTTGACCTACGACGATGCAATTGCGATTTCCAATCTGCCGACGATCGAACTTGCAGTTCCCTTCCTGGACGTCAGCAATGGTTTTTTCGGTGGCAGATTAACTGTTTCTGGGGGAGGCAAAACATCTGCCGGTGTGCAGCTACAAGGCACTTTGCCTGATTTTGAGAAAGCCGGAACGCAGATTATTTCTGAAGGCCGTTACTTTTCACAGTTTGAGAATGAGACGAATCAAAATGTGTGCATCATCGGCTCGAAAGTAGCTGACGATTTCTTCCGCTTCGGGTCGCCGGTAGATCAAATCATAAAGATCGGATCACAAGAATTTCGCGTCGTCGGCGTACTGCAAAAACGAGAGCAGTTTTTGTTCAGCGGCGGCAGCGACGACCAAAACAACGTTATCTATCTTCCGTTTAGCGTGGCCCAAAAGCTAAAACCAAATGCCGATGACATTTACATTCTGGCAGTTGCGCGGCCGGGGATGATGGATGAAGCGAAGGATCAGGTTCGCGACCTGCTGCGAGTGCGACGCCAGGTTCCCTTCGCAGCAAACGACAACTTCGGCATGGAAACCGCGGAAAGCGTGCTCGACAACTTCCGCTCGATCACAGGTGGTCTGGCAATCGCGATGGTTGTGATTTCGTCTGTAGGCCTGATGGTGGGTGGGATTGGCGTAATGAATATCATGCTGGTTTCCGTCACTGAACGTACAAGAGAGATTGGTGTGCGCAAAGCGATCGGCGCAAAACGCAGCGACATCCTGTGGCAGTTCCTGATTGAGGCTGCCACGCTCACTGGACTTGGCGGTGTCGTCGGACTTTCGATCGGATGGGGAGCAACTTTTCTGTTGCGGCTGTTGCTCCCCTCTTACGTACCGCTGTGGGCGCCGATCGGCGGGTTTATCGCCAGCGTCGGCATTGGACTGATATTCGGGATCTGGCCCGCGTGGAAAGCGGCACGACTCGATCCGATCGAATCGCTACGTTACGAGTGATCTTTCGTTCGTGCTTAACTCAAGAAGCTCGAAAACAGTGCCGCAAAGATCATTCCTGTTATCATCGCGAGTATGAACAGTATTACGGTCACGCTCCACGCTGCTGTTGAACTCACTTTCGTTCCCGCCAACTGCAATCCTCTCGCCGTCAACCAGATTCGATAGAAAGACAATAAACCAATTGAAGTTGCTGCAACGAAGAGGACCGGATGAGTCGCAGGTGTGACCAGGGCGCCAAGGTTGTCTTGAACCAACGTTTCAGCATTGAGAATCGGGTGAATGTCGTCAGGCGACTTGACGTAAAGAATAATCAGGCTAAGTACTTTCTGGATGACCGTAACTGGCACTGAGGCATATACAACCGCGGCAAAAGACTGCCAGTAGTTTATTCGTCCGCCGAACGCCAGAATTCCTAATAGCAATAGCCCCGCCAAAAAAGAATAGAACACGAAAACTACTACGAAGCTCCGGGCCACAGTCAATACGCGTGCAATCGGATTCTTTGCCTGATCCAGCTGCTGTTCACGCACCTGTTCTACTCGATCGGCTGGGACAAATCCGCTTTCCGCTACCTTGTCAATTGTGAAATTTACAATGCGTTCCGGTGTAAGCCGTTGCACAAAAGCGGCTGAGTAGACAACTGTCAGAACGCACACCACCAGATACGCCGCGATCCAACGTGGATAGGCGCGAAGGTTTCGGAACACCCGGCTGGGCTCGAAGAAAATACCCGTCAGCTTCGCCGGCGGTGACATCGGACCCTCAGCCGAATCAACTTGAGGCAACGGGATAAAACCAAATGCGAACAGGATAACGCCCATCGCACAGAGCGCCCCTCCTCCTCCAATCCCGGAGGGAATGAACTTCGCGAGTCCACCAACAGCCACAATCAGTCCTAAAATAAACACGACGATGCCTGCAATTCGCAGTTTCGTGGGTCGTTGAGCTGGAGTGGGCAGTGATGGCGGTGGTGGCGGTGCGTGAAAGCTATGGTTTTGCGGATCGCTCATTGGTGTCTCCAAAAAAGAGGGCGGGGGAAAGCTCTCCGTCCCTGAAGTGAAAGAGCATTGGCTGGAGAGCATGATACGACGTTTGCTCAACTAAAGTTTCGCGCCCTGCACCTCGTAACCATGAGAATTTCAAAGCAACCCATTCAAAGGTGTGGTTCTCGCGTGCCGATCAGCGGTGCAGCCTGGTCCCATCCAGCTACACGAATACATGCAACGTGGTGCCTCGGCGATACTTCACGGAGTTCAGGATCAATCTGTGCACACTCTTCTATCGCCCACGGACAACGGGTGCGGAATCTACAACCACTCGGCGGATTTATTGGCGTTGGTACATCGCCCTGAAGAACTATTCGTTGGCGTTTGTGTTTAGGGTCAGGAATGGGAATCGCTGACAAGAGAGCCTGCGTGTATGGGTGGAGGGGTCGTGCGTACAGCTCTTCCGCACTTGCAAGTTCCACGATACGGCCCAGGTACATCACCGCCACTCGAGTCGATATGTGCTCGACGATCGCGAGTCCGTGAGAGATGAATAGATACGTAAGGTGGAACTCGTTCTGTAACTCCTGCAAAAGATTCACCACTTGCGCTTGCACGGATACATCCAATGCGGATACCGGCTCGTCTGCGATGATGAGTTTCGGATTTAACGCCAGGGTGCGAGCGACGCCAATTCTTTGTCGTTGCCCGCCAGAGAACTCATGCGCATATCGGCGCATGTAATCGGGATCCAGTCCCACTCGTTTGAGAAGGGCGGCAACTCGATCCCGCCGTTCCGTCTTTGTTCCTTGTTTGTGAATGACAAGCGGCTCGGCAACGATGTCGCCAATTTTCATCCGCGGATTCAGCGATGCATATGGATCTTGAAAAATAATCTGCATCTCTCGACGCAAGCCGCGCAAATCTTTGCGACTCAGGCCCAGTACGTTCCTACCCTGAAAATTGACTTCACCTGATGTCGGTTCGATCAGTCGCAACAAACAGCGACCAACGGTTGATTTACCACAACCCGACTCACCGACGAGTCCAAGTGTTTCGCCGGCAAATATTTCAAACGAAACTCCATCTACAGCTCGAACTACGTCGTCGCTTCCTTCAACGGGAAAGTGCTTGACGAGATTCCTAACGGAGACTAGCGGTTGGGTTGATGAGGACATTAGTGCGGCAGTCGCGTTCTACCTTCTTGATGGTCGGCGTTAACGGCCGCAGCTAAGTCATAGAGCACACACCTGACCTCGACATTTCCTTCAAGCTGATAAAGAGGGATATCCTCCGCCGTGCATCGTGGCATTCGATAGGGACACCGCGGAGCAAAATGGCAACCAGGGGGCAAGTCTGTCGGATTGGGTACTGTGCCTTCGATTGTTTCCAGGCGCTCAGCCTTCGCAACATGTTCAGCTGTCAACTTTGGAACCGATCTCAACAACCCTTCTGTGTAAGGATGTTTTGGTCGTGCGAACAATTCTTCAACTGCCGACTCTTCTACGATCCGGCCGGTGTACATCACGGCGACGCGATCTGCCACTTCGGCAACAACTCCGAGATCGTGAGTTATTAACAAGATTGCGAGATCGCGTTGCTGTCTAAGCTCATTCAGGAGCTCCAGTATTTGCGCCTGTATCGTTACGTCAAGCGCCGTTGTCGGTTCATCGGCTATCAGCAACTTCGGGTTACAGGCAAGTGCCATCGCGATCATCACACGTTGTCGCATACCTCCCGACAAGTGATGTGGGTAGTCGCTTATCCGTCGTGAAGGATCGGGAATAGCTACTTCACGCATGGCTTCGATTGCAGCTTCGCGTGCCTGTCTGCGCGACAGCTTCCGGTGCAAACGCAAAGCCTCGCCGATCTGCTCTCCCACGGTAAAAACAGGGTTCAGTGACGTCATCGGATCTTGGAAGATCATCGCAATGTCGTCGCCGCGAATCTGACGCATGTCTTCGTCCGAAAGGCGAAGGAGATCGGTTCCATCAAACAGAATCTCGCCACGCATCGTTTTTCCTGGTGGTGCGATCAATCGCATGATGGAAAGTGCTGTAATTGATTTGCCGCATCCTGACTCGCCGACTAGGCCGAGCAGTTCGCCGCGATTCAGATAAAAGCTGACGCCATCTACGGCACGTACAAGTCCTGCACGTGTGGGGAAATGTGTGTGTAGATCTTTTACTTCGAGCAGAGCTGACATGGCTTTAACGCTTCTGATTTATCCATGCGCAAATAACAGTCGATTGAACTTTCATTGGGTAAGCGTACGGCGTTACTCGAATTACAGTCCTAACTTATTCATCCTTTTCGTCTCGTAGTCACCGTCCTCTGCCGGATATCTGAGCGATTTTGCTATCGCTCCTTTCTCTTTTGCCAAAGCCCAGATAATGCTTTCTCCAGCAGGTAGTGTCTTAGGTTTTGCTGCGAAAACTGGATCACTGAATGCCTCTTCGGCGTCGATCATTCCCCAACCTTTTGACTTAAACATTCCAATCAGATCTTTGAGAAATATTCCATTCAGAAGGCTAAAGTGCATCAGCATCGTATGCTTTACGTTGCGACCAAGCACGCGTTGAGAGAGAGACTCGTAATACTGCGCGCGGTCCCACATATGTTCCAAATAGAATTCGCGGTAAGGTTTTACGTCTGCAGACGCGTCCTTCTTCAGTCTTGCTGTTAATCGTTGATCCACTATCCAGTCAGAGTTATCGATTGTGACGTGACCAATCCGGTAACCACGTTTCTCCAGAAACTCGCGAAGCGCGTCACGCTTTGACGCGGTGTCGCCTTCCTTCAACATCGGATAACGAAAGTATCGCCGGAAGCTTCGGAATGGCGTGAGTAGGTTTTCCGCTCGCAAAATATCCTGCTCGTAGACCTCAACCCCCATCGAGGGATCGCCGTAATTGCGATGCGAGTAGGTATGATTGCCGATTAGGTGTCCGGCAGTATCCCACGAGGTAAGCAGGGTTTTCCCTTCTTCATTGTCGATGTTTCTGCCGACGACGAACAAAGCAGCTTTGACCGAATGTGCTTTCAATGTTTCGAGGATTGATTCGTTGCGTTCAGCAGCTGTTAGTTTCACTGCATTGGCCCACGAGAAATCATCCATCGTTATCGCGATCTGCGGCGCTCGTTTGGCTGCTCTCGCTTTGGAAGAAATAGCCAGTCCAATCGCACCTGCCGCGATACTCACATTAAATTCACGTCGATTCACATTATTCCTCAGAGGGTGCGGGGGCAACGCGAAGCTGCGAGGGCGTTTTCAATTTTAAGTCGGCTCTGGAATACGGTATTGGGATTCAAAGCACTGCCGGCACAGCCGGCGCCCTCCAAGAATCACACGGTAGCTTTTTCGCGATATTCTCCCCAAACCTTGCGCAACCGATTGCTAATCTCTCCGACTGTCGCGAAGGCTTCTACGCACTCAAGTATGAGGGGCATCACGTTGCCTGTTGTTTCTGCCGTTGCTTGCAACCGTTCCAACGCACTATCGGTCGCCTGCGAATCGCGTCGTTGACGCAAACTGCGAACACGCTCGATTTGGACTTGCTCCAATGCCGGATCAATATGCAATGTTTGCACGGCCGACTCTGCTTGCGTACGAAAGCGGTTGACGCCCACGACGATTGTCTCATCAGTTTCAATTGCGCGTTGGTATTTGTACGCGGCATCCTGGATTTCGCGCTGCACATATCCAGTTTCAATTGCTCGCAGCATTCCACCCATGGCGTCAACCTTCACAAGATACTCCGACGCTCGCTGTTCGATCTCATCCGTGAGTTGCTCGATCGTATACGAGCCGGCGAGCGGATCGGCCGTATCAGCAACACCAGACTCGTGTGCAATAACCTGCTGCGTCCGGAGCGCCAATCGTGCGGCATCTTCCGTTGGTAATGCCAGCGCTTCATCCATGGAATTCGTGTGCAGCGATTGAGTACCGCCCAATACGGCAGCAAGCGCCTGAATTGTCGTGCGAACCACATTGACGTCCGGCTGTTGGGCCGTCAGTGAAGAGCCCGCTGTTTGTGTGTGGAACCGCAACATCAGCGACCGCGGGTCGCGCGCGTGGAATCGTTCGCGCATCAGGCGTGCCCAAAGACGGCGTGCCGCACGAAACTTCGAGATTTCTTCCAACAGATTGTTATGCGAGTTGAAGAAGAATGAGAGACGCGGTGCGAAATCATCAATCTGTAATCCGGCCCCGAGCGCGGCTTCAACATAAGTAACTCCATCAGCGATTGTAAATGCGACTTCCTGAACCGCAGTGGAGCCGGCTTCGCGGATGTGGTAACCACTGATCGAAATCGTATTCCAATTTGGCACCTTGTCCGCGCAGTACCTGAAGACGTCGGTAACCAATCTCAAAGAAGGAGCGGGAGGATAAATGTAGGTGCCTCTTGCAATGTATTCCTTCAGAATATCGTTCTGCAGCGTGCCTCTCAGTTTTTGATACGCGACCCCCCGTCTTCGCGCAACAGCCAGATAGAGAGCCAGGAGGACGGCGGCAGTCGCGTTGATCGTCATCGAGGTAGAGACTTCATCCAAAGGTATGTCCGCAAACAGTCTCTCCATGTCTTCGAGCGAATCGATAGCAACGCCGACTTTTCCTACTTCGCCTGCCGCCAGTGGATCGTCGGAGTCCAAACCGATTTGAGTTGGCAGGTCGAATGCAACAGATAATCCGGTCGTTCCGTTGGAGAGCAAATATTTGTAACGAGCATTTGACTCTTCGGCTGTTGCGTATCCGGCGTACTGCCGCATGGTCCATAATCGGCCACGGTACATGTTTGGGTAAATTCCGCGAGTGTAAGGAAATTCGCCTGGTGCTCCGATCTCGTTTTTGTAGTCGCGTTCGTTTGTGTTATCAGGATCGAAATCGGCAGGCAACTCTATCCCTGACGTGGTTTCGAAGCGCTGGCGACGCTCGATTTTGGATGCTGTTTTCATTTGCGGCTTCGACGGCGGATCAGGTGCTTCACACCTTAGAATAGCGCTTTGGGGTGCACCGGCAAAGCCAAGCGGTGATGGCGCCTTGGATTTCTCAAGCACATCTCAAACGTCTACCTATTAAAAATGGTGGCGCACTGCGCTTGCCACCGCCGTACAAAATTGACATGGTGTGGTCGCATGAAGCAGGTGACGGTAAACAAGCGAGGAGCAGACCGGATCAGGCATGGACATCTGTGGATCTATCGCAGCGATCTCCTCGAAATCGAGACAGAGGGTGGCACTGTGGTTCCCGTCAGGGACGATGGCGGCAACTTTGTAGGTCAGGCTCTTTACAGCAGCAACTCACAGATCGCACTCCGTTTCTTAACTCAGTCTGACGAGCTCATCAATGCTGATTGGTGGCGCCAACGGATTTGCAAAGCTGCCGCACGGCGGCAACACATCGCATCTGATACAAACGCATATCGACTCGTTTATTCAGAAGGGGACCTGCTTCCCTCTTTAATTATCGATCGCTACGACGAGGTAGTGGTTCTGCAAACCCTCTCGCAAGGAACCGATGCTTTAAAACAGACATTCACTCAAATTCTTCACGAAGAGTTTGCGCCGCAAGCAATCGTCGAACGCAACGACGTCCGTGTTCGACTGCTTGAAGGGCTACCGCTTACGGTCTCAAACCTCTATGGCAATCCGCCTTCGGAAATCGAGATAATCCAAAATGGAATCCGGTACGTTGTAACGCCCTCTGCAGGCCAAAAGACCGGCTCATTTTTAGACCAACGTGAGAATAGGTTGGCAGCGAAATCGGTCGGTCACGGACGTGGGCTTGATTGCTTTACTTTCAATGGCGGGTTTGCACTGCACCTGGCAGAAGTGTGTGATTCGGTGACGGCAGTTGATATCTCTCCGGAAGCTATCGCGCAATTAAAAGTTAATGTCGAACTGAATCGAGTAACTAATATTGATCTTCAGGAGGCAAATGTCTTTGATTACTTAAGGGAGTTAGAACTCGGTAATGAGCGGTTCGACACGATCGTTCTGGATCCACCCGCATTCGCCAAAAATCGGAAAAGCTTGAAAGCAGCAATGCGTGGTTACAAAGAAATCAATCTCCGGGCCTTGAAATTATTAAACCCCAATGGAGTGCTAATCACGTGCACGTGTTCATATCATATGTCGGAAGAACTCTTCCTTGATATTCTGGCAACTGCTTCCATTGACGCGCACCGACGCATTCAACTGATTGAAAAGCGCATGCAGTCGAGTGACCACCCGGTACTCGTTGGGGTACCTGAGACCTATTATTTGAAATGTGTGGTTTGTAGAGTTTTGTAAAAAGCAGGCTGACAATTCTCGATAATGAGAAGCAGCGCCGAGGCGGTACTCGGCGCTGTTTACACGATCCACTCGTTAAGGAATCCGCAAGCATTCCTCGCGGCAGACCTGCTCGCATCTCGCCTGCTCGAGCCGCAGGCGGTCACATGCCGGGATCGTTTTCAATCACCGCCTTCGTCGTGTAGTCCTTGCCGTCCATTGAAAGCTTCACGGTATAGGTACCGGGCTCAAGCGGAAGTCCGAGATTGGCGAATCCGCCGAAGCCGCCGCCTCCACCGCCACCCTGGCCGCCTCCACCGCCGCCGCCGCCGCCACCGAAACCGCCACCTGCGGGTCTTGGCAATGGATCGCCCCGCAGATTCCATTGAATGCGATTGATGCCCTGTTCCTTTGTACCGACGATGTTTCGGACCACTTTGCCTGTGTAATCCACAATAGTGATCTTCACATCACCGGTCGGAGCCGATTTGAGGTAGTAGCTTACCGCCGTACCTGGTTGCGGGTTTGACCCGCGGAACAGTTTGGCGCCTCCCTGAGAACGGCCGAGTCGTGGATCATTCATCCAAATCGTGCCGGGCCGTACGTCAAACAGGAACGCTTCAGCGTCAAGCACCTTACTTGTGGCAAATTGCTGTAGTGGTCCGATGTCATCAAGAATGTAGATGCCACGTCCGTGCGTTCCAACCACTAGATCGTTATCGCGAGGATGGACGACAATGTCGTCAACCCGTACCCTGGGAAGACCCGACATGAAAGGTTTCCACTCGCCGCCGCCGTTCAACGAAACGAACAGTCCAAATTCGGTCCCAACGTACAGTAATTCTTTATTCTTCGGGTCTTCGCGAATGACGTTGACATTACCGATGGCGGGCAGGTTGTTTACGATTGGTTTCCAGGTTGCTCCATAATCGCGAGTCACGAACAGGTATGGCTTCAGATCATCGAGACGATGACCATCGACTGCGAGATAACAAGTACCCGCGTCGAAATGCGACGGCTCAACGCGCGCGATATGATAAGTCTCGGCGATCCCGGGCACGTTTTTCACGACGTTGGTCCATGTCACGCCTCCATCGCGACTTAGCTGCACGTTCCCATCATCAGTTCCAACCCAAAGTACGCCCGGCAGTTTTGGCGACTCCGCAATCGTGACGATATAGCCGAAACTTGTATACCCGTCGTTTTTTGACGGCATTGGATCTTTACCGGGTACCCCCATTATTGGAAGAGTATTTCGATCGATATGTTTCGTCAGATCGGGACTGGCCATCCAGGTGTCGCCGCGATCCAGCGACTTGAAGAGCCTGTCTCCACCTGCGTACAAAATTCGGGGATTATGAGGCGAGATAACTAGCGGCGTGTTCCAATAAAAGCGATATTGTTGGGTTGGTGCAGGCGTCGGCACAACGTTGGATGCCAGGTTGCCATTCCCGAAACCGCCGAATCCTTGTGCGGCAGCAAAGGCCGCGAGTGCAGCACCCGCATCTGGCGTGGTCTCAGGTGATGCACCCGGAGACGGACTTGCGGTCGGGTTCGCGCCACCCTGACGTCCGCCACCACGACGTTGCGGTACGCCTCGAGGCCGAATACTGACATTTCGTCCGGTGCGCAAATCGAGGCGATTCATCGCACCATTCTGCGATTCGGAATAGATGATGTTCGGATCACTTGGATCGACCTGATTGTAGAAGCCATCGCCTCCGCCAACCCGGTACCAATCTGCATTGGTGATCCCGGCTCCACTGCGCACCTGGCTTGGTCCACCCCACGAGCCGTTATCCTGCAGACCGCCGTAAACGTAGTATGGCTTTCTCATGTCTACAGCGATGGCATAAAACTGAGCCGCGGGAATGGTGTTGATAAACTCCCAGGTCGCACCCTGGTCATAACTCACGTCCAGACCGCCATCGTTTCCGATCAGAATATGATCGCCATTGTTTGGATCGATCCAGATGGCATGGTGGTCGCTGTGTGCGATACCCGGTTGAAGCGACTTAAAAGTCTTGCCGCCATCCGTTGACTTGCTGAAATTCAATCCGCCGACAAAAACATTTTCCGGATTCTTGGGATCGACACGAATTTGACTGTAGTACATGGGCCGATTGTTTTCGTTGCTTACGACACGCCAGGTCTTCCCCTTGTCGTCGGAACGCCACACACCCGCTTTCTTGGGATCGGGAGGCGTTGGCGTTGGCGAAGCCGCTGGACTTTCCGCTGGCGCAGCGCTCGGTGACGGTGAAGCTGAAGGCGTCGGGCTTGGGCTAGGCTGACCACCTCCGGGCACCTGCTCCTCCCCACCTGTCCCAGTACTTGCACCCACTTCCATTTGGGCATAGATCACGTTGGGATTTGACCGGCAAGTGTCAAGACCAATTCGCCCCAGTACTCCAGCCGGCAAGCCGCTGCCTTCCAATTTCTTCCACGTCTTTCCGGCGTCAACTGTTTTCCAGATTCCGCTCCCTGGCCCACCGCCATTGAAGCCCCATGATGTGCGGCGCCTCTGGTAAGAAGCAGCGTAGAGGGTCTTGTTGTCGGAATTATCCATTACAAGATCAGTAAAGCCCGTGTCTTCGTCGATGAAGTTGATGTTGTTCCAGGTCTTGCCTCCATCGGTGGTCTTATAAATTCCACGTTCTTTGTTTGATCCAAAAAGATGGCCGAGCACCGCAACATAGACCACGTTTGGGTTCTTCGGGTCGATAACAATTCGGGCGATGGTTTGTGAGTTTTCCAAACCCATCTTCGTGAATGTCTTGCCGGCATCGGTAGATTTGTAAATACCATCCCCAAAGCTGGAACTCTGTCTATTGTTAGCCTCGCCGGTTCCCACCCAAACGATATTTGGATCGGACGGAGCGATTGCAATGTCGCCTATTGACGCGGTGGAGTAAGTATCGAAGATCGGTTGAAAAGTAGTGCCGTTGTTCGTCGATTTCCACACGCCTCCCGTAGCGAAACCCACATAAATGATGTACGGGTTGCTTTCGACTGCCGCGATATCGTCAATGCGTCCGCCCATACTTGCGGGTCCAATGCTGCGGAAGACAAATCGCTTGAGCATAGGATCCGCCGACCAATTTACTGGAGTTGGGGTAGGCGTCGGAGTCGGAGTCGCAATCCGTGAGGCTGCCGGCGATTGAGCCGGCGCCGCAGGAGTTGCGGGCGCGGATGAAGAACTCTGAGATTGCGAATAGACGGTGACTGTAGCGAACGTCACTATTGCGATGATTAGTGTTACTAGGCCAGTGTCGTAAGCGGAGCGCGACCTGTCTTTCATGCGAAAGTATCCTTTCAACTAAAGTATTCCTAAACTACGTGGGATAAAGCGATGCCCTGGAAAGACTGTAGAACGGTGTTACGTGACAGCAACAAATTTGTTTTCACTGCCAGAAATCCGGAATATAAATAACTAACTCTGCGAATGCAAACAAAGGATGGGGATCGACCATGAGGATCAGAAGCGAGCGAGCCACTAAAAATATCGTGCCTGTTTTCTTAAGCCAAAAAAAAGGGCGGTGCTGTGGACGCGAGATGAAAGCCTTGATCCAGTTCTTTCAGGAACTGCAGCCGTTGAGCTGTGAATGTGCCCTCGGCGGTAACTTCAAAATTTTGAGCCGGAGCAAGGTTAGTGAGGGATTTAGTGTCTGCGTCCGAACGTGAATGAAGGGACGACCAGGCCAACAAGCCGACCAACGGAACACGCACGCTAATCACGAGGGAAACTAGCCTCTTGACGCACTCTCGCGAACCGTCTCAGCTAACCTCTTCGCATCGGGTAACGCTTCCAGAGCACGCAAAACCTGCGCGTCACCATCCAACAGAACTCGCGCTCCAGCATCGCTGGAGAAAGCCGCCGTCACAATTTCTTCGCGCAAACGCATCCTGACGAAGTCGAGATCTTCGTCAATGGCAGTTGTATTCACGTAGAGCTCGGGGTGAGTACGAACGAAAATTCGGAACGCATCGAGCACTCGATCATTTACCGAAAAATCTGTCGCACGCGGATTCTTTCCGTACTGTACCTTTTCTACTTTATATGCTTCGAGGCCGCTAATCATGCCCGCAACGAGCTGTCGTGTGAAGAAAAAGGCTGCCTCTGCAATGCGAACTCGGGCCGGTGTGTTCGTCGGCTCTTTAACCTCAATGTCTGGTGTTATGCCACCACCACCATAAAAAACACGACCAGCAGCTGTCTTCACCGCCGGCCCGGTTTGCGGTCGCGGTGTGGGCGATGCCAATGCTAAAGGTGAGTCGAGATTGCGCGTTGGATTGGTTCCAGGCTGATCCACAGTCGCATCGTGCCGTGTGTAGTAATCGTAGAGAGAACCATTCGAATAATCACGCTGCAAGGATCGACCATAAGGCGTGTAATAACGCGCGGTAGTGAGGGTCAAGCCGGTGTTGTATGGCAGCTGAAATATACGCTGCACGAGTCCTTTTCCGAAACTTGTTTCTCCAACTATCAGACCCCGACCGTGATCTTGAATCGCACCTGCAACTATCTCGGAAGCTGATGCCGAATTTCCGTTAATTAAAATCACCAGCGGCAACCCTGTCGGATCCGTACCAGTGGACTTGTAGACCATCGGCTCGGTGTATTCGATTCGACCTTTTACGGAAACGACGACTTGACCACGCGCGAGAAACTCGCTGGCGATATCGATAGCCTGTTCGAGTAAGCCGCCGGGATTGCCTCGCAAATCGAGCACGAGCTGTCGCGCACCCTGATCTTGTAATTTCTTCAGTGCTTCGCGGAGTTCATCATCACTGGAACGCTGAAAACCACCAGTCAATCCAATGTATCCTGTGCCGGGTCGAATGATGTAGGAGTTTCGAATGGTTGGCAGCGGCACCGCATCGCGCACAATCGTGAAATACAGGGGCGCTTCTGAACCGGGACGGTCGATCTTCAGCGTGACTGACTCACCGCGACCGCCCCTTACATTTTTGGAAACTTGATCACTACTCCAATCTCGCGCGTCTTTTCCATCAACTTCGAGAATTCGATCGCCATAGCGCAATCCGAGTCGGGCAGCCGGTGTGTCATCGACGGCTGACTGAATATATACTCCGTCGCGATGTCGAAGTATGGTGACGCCGATTCCATAGAAGCGAGAGTCCTGGTCCTCTTTCAACTTTCGAAATTCATTGTAGGGGAAATACATTGAATGCGGGTCGAGCGTCGTCAGCATTCCCTGTATTGCAGCTTGAGTGGCTTTTTCGTAATCGATGTCGCCGGAGTAGTTCGACGTTATAGTAGAAACGGCTTCGTTATAGTCTTTTTCAATTTCGTCAGCTGCTTCGTACGACGTCACGGCGGTATTACGCGAGAGTCGGCTGAATCTCCGCACGTTGCTGATGGTCCCGCCGAATACCGCCGCCAGCAGGACCAGTGCGGATGCGCCTATAAAAAATTTTCGACTGAGGCGCGGGTTAACATAGTCGCTGCCATGATCTGCCAATTGACGTGCAACTTCCATAGCCAAAATATAACACAGCCCCGCTCTCCCCTCCGAAATTGCCATGGCGGTCGCTATGCTATAGTGCATTGAGAACCCCCAATGACAGCACCTCTTTCGATAGTGATTCCGGCATATAACGAAGCGGAGCGGCTCGGAAAAACGCTGGGCAACGTGGTGAATTATCTGCGGGAAAATTATCCCGGAGCCGAGTTAATCGTCGTGGATGACGGCTCGTCGGATAACACTGCCGAACTAGCACGGTCGATTCTGGCGGATAGTCGCAGCATACGGACGTCTGTAATCAGTTATCAGTCAAATTTAGGTAAGGGTCGCGCCGTCAGGTTGGGTTTACTGGCAGCTCGTGGGGAGGTAACGCTATTTTCGGATGCCGACTTGTCGACGCCGATAAGTGAAACCCCAAAACTCGTTGATCCGCTGCTTTGTGGAGAGTGTGATTTGACCTTTGGCTCGAGAGCGCTTGACAGAAATCTGATCGGGGTGCATCAACCG
>JBHEMC010000068.1:0-24325 GCA_046262775.1 Pyrinomonadaceae bacterium
TTCATACGGCACTCTTACCGGAGATCTACATTCAATGCAACCGGAAATTCCAAACCGCGTCGAAATTTCAAAGGCCCATATGCCGTTTTTTTTTTGGCAATCATCGCGATTTTCACCTTGGGCATCTTTCTTAGTCATTGTGTTCCGTGTAATCTGGATTCTCTAGAATTGACTTCTCGGCTGTGTTTAGCTTAAAAGCTTCTTCTCCTCTTGGACGAATTGTAGACAGCATTCGTAGTTCTAAAGCTCTGCTTCCGCGAAAACTCCGGCGCCTTGAAACTATCTCTGCACAAAACCCGAGGACAATAAAATGACTTCGTCAGCCCGTTTCTCTTTTACTGCTTTCCTTATCGTTTTCTTAACGCTCGCAATTACGGCAAAAGCGCAGACCAAACCAGGTCGAGATCCCAACCAGCCCATCGACGAAGACTACACAAAAAAAATTCGCGAATACACAACCGCTCCCTATTTCAATTCTCCGCTCACAGATTACCTTCCCGCCTCTCCCACAGTACCCACGCCAAAACAAGTCCTCGGCGACGTTGCGGGTGCACCTGGCAAGCTTCCTTATGCCGAGGATGTTTACAAGTACATGCGGATGCTGGAACGCGCCACCCCCCGCGTCAGAGTGTGGTCGATCGGCACCACAGAAGAGGGACGCGAGATGATCGTAGTCGCCGTCGCCTCAGAGAAGTTGCTCGCAAAACTCGATGAGAACCATGCTCGACTCGCAAAGCTCGCCGATCCGCGCACCATCAACATGGACGAAGCCGAGGCTGACAAACTCGTCGCCCAGTCGTTCCCGATCTATTACATCACCGGCACAATCCACTCGCCAGAAACAGGCGCTCCGACTGCGTTAATGGAACTGGCCTATCGGCTGGCAGTAGACGAAAGCGCATATGTTCGTGCTATTCGCGACAACATCGTCACGCTCATCACACCTGTCGTCGAAGTCGATGGACGGAATCGCATGGTCGATGTTTACAACTGGCACCTGGCGCATCCCAACGAAAATTGGCCGCAACTTGTTTACTGGGGACATTATGTGGCGCACGACAATAACCGCGACGCGATCGGCCTCTCATTGAACCTGACGCGAAATATCATGAAAACCTACATGACCTGGAAACCCCAGGTACTTCACGATCTGCACGAGTCAGTGCCTTATCTTTACGACAACACGATCGGTGACGGTCCGTACAACGCCTGGGTCGATCCCATTCTCACAGATGAATGGCAGATGATCGGTTGGAACAATGTTTCGGAGATGACGAAGTTTGGCATGCCCGGGGTGTTTGCACATGGCAATTTCGATACATGGTCGCCTGGCTACCTGATGTTCATCGCTGCAACCCACAACGGTATCAGCCGACTATACGAGACGTTTGGGAATGGTGGGGCAGACACGCTCGAACGCACGTTGTCGCCCAGCGAATATCAACGAACGTGGTACAAGCAGAATCCTCCACTGCCTAAAGCGAAATGGTCGCAGCGCAATAACAACAATTACGAACAAACAGCACTCCTAACTTCCCTTTACTACTTCAGCAATAACAGCAAACTATTTTTGAAGAACTTTTTCCTCAAGAGCAAGAGATCAATCGACAAGCCTAAGAATGAAGGTCCCGCGGCATACGTGCTACCCGGTGATGATCCGCGACTTGGAAATCAGGCAGAGCTATTGCGGACGCTACAAGGGCAAGGCGTGGAGATCAGCCGCGCAACCGCGCCATTTACTGTTTCAGTTAAGGCTAAGGCCAAACCCGAAAGCCGCGGGAACGGATCCCAACAAAAGCAGGCACCGACAGCAGCCGCCTCACCATCCCCATCAACGGCAAAGGGGAAGACTGAAGAGCGGGCCTTTCCGTCCGGCAGTTACATCGTGAGAATGGACCAACCGTACAGTCGCATTGCTGATGCCCTGTTGGATTATCAGTACTGGGCGCCAAACGATCCGCAGACCGATATTTATGACGATACTGCCTGGACCATGGGCGAGCTAGCGAACGTGGAGGTAGTGCGTGTAACTGATCCGAAGGTGTTGCAAGCTTCGATGGAACGCATCACCGGCGAGGTACGCTCGCCCGGCGTTATCACGGGAACAGGAAGCGTCTATCTGATCAATCACAATGCCGATAACGCATTAGTGAGTTTACGCTACCGTTTGAAAGACACAGACATTGAAGCAGCGGAAGAGCCATTCGAGGCTGCAGGGCACAAATTCAATCGGGGTTCATTCATCGTCCGCAAAGGGCCGGCGGATGATTTGAAGCGTGCGGCAGGAGATCTCGGCGTTCAAATCTTCGCGGTTCCCGACGCGCCATCGGTAAAGACGCATCCGGTGAGGGCCGCACGAATCGCGATGATGCATACATGGGTGGGCACACAGGATGAAGGCTGGTACCGAATCGGCTTTGATCAGCTCGGTGTGCCGTTCACATATATCAGCACACAGGACGCTGCGAAAGATTCAAATCTCCGGGCCAAGTACGACGTTATTCTGTTTGCCCCGGTAGGACGTGGCGCGGCGGCGATCATTAACGGTCTTCCAATGTACGGTAATCCGATTCCGTGGAAAAAAACTGATTTGACACCGAATCTTGGCCGTATCGATGAGACTGACGATATGCGGCCAGGTTTGGGTTGGACTGGACTGCAGAACATTCAGAAGTTTGTACGTGACGGTGGCGTATTCATCACGGTCGACGACACCTCTGACTTCGCTGTCAACTATGGTTTCACTGCCGGAGTTTCGGTGAATCGATCGCAGCGGCTACGCGCAATCGGGGACATTCTGCGGATGAAAACCGTTGATTCCACTAGTCCAATTGCGTATGGATATGCTGATTCACTCGCGATGTACTGCTTCAATGGCCCAATCTTTAACATCAGCAACATGGTCGGTGGTCGTGGCGGGCGCGGACAACGTGAACAGCGCGCCACTGGTCGCGGAACGGTTGATGATCCGGATGTACCTCAGGGACGTCCGCCGGCAGAGATCCCTGAACCGCCGCCACGATCTGAAGTGTGGGAAGCAGCGCCGGTACCGGATGAGCAGCGTCGGAATGCTGTTGGCATTATTCCGCCGAACCAGCGTCCACGAGTAGTCGTGAGGTATGCCGATAGTCGAGATCTATTTGTCTCCGGACTACTCGATGGTGGCGACGAGATTGCGCAACATGCCGCGGTGATCGATGTTCCATCCGGCAATGGTCACGTGATTCTGTTTTCTACGAATCCTTTTTGGCGAGGTCAAACCAAAGGGAGTTACTTCCTGGTGTTCAATGCGATATTAAATTTCGATAACCTGAACGCCGGCAGGAAACTGGACGAGAAGTAGCAGAGATGAACTGACTGGTTAGCGGTGACAATGGGCTTCACTTTTCACGCCGCCGTTACCTGCGCTTTCGCAGACTTCGCGTCTCTCGCAACGGCTTTGTCGCCGGCTGTGCGCCGAGGGTTGCTTCGCCAATACTGCGCCGGTCCAGTCGGGCTGCGCGCCTCGTTTGAGATTGGCCCCAAAAAGGAGATTTACCTTCAGTTTCGTAAATCAGGCCGTAAGAATCGCGCGAAGGCTGGACCAAAGGCGCAGCCCAAGTGGCGGGTACCGGCGGCAAAGCCGTTGCTGAATTCCGCGCGGGCCACAACAAGGATGATTTTGAATATACGATTCATATTTGAATACGCTTAAACATTAGAGCGAACATTGCGGCGCAGATGAAATTATAATCCAGGCTACAGTCTTAAAACTGGAGATCCATTTCGTCATTACCGGTAGAGTCGCTGATGAATCTCTTCGACGCTATCTTCCAGTCTGACCATTCCGGGCCGGCGCTTGTCTCTGACGGACGCGAGATGAGCTACGCCGAACTGCGCGAGCAAACGCTCGAGATGGCGCGGGCACTTTCTTCATTGGGTGTTGCTCCTCAAGATCGTGTTGTCCTCCTGCTCAATGACTCTCCTGACTTTGTCTCGGCGTTTATCGCTATATGTTCGATGGGTGCGATTGCTGTTCCTATCAACACAGCCCTGCGCGCGACCGATCAGTGCACCATCGCCAGCAACTGTGGCGCACAAACCGCGCTGGTAGACGGTGATCTCTGCAAGATGCTTCTGATAGATGGGGCGGAATCGCTGCAGCAATTGAAGAAAGTTGTTATCGTAGACACCGGTGAGAGCACTGGCCGAACTATCAGAGGCGCATTTAATGTACTAATTTTAGCTGAGGTGCAGCGTGACTCTCGATCCCTGCAAACGCCGGCGTTTCCAACCCCCCTAAAGGATGAACCTGCTTTCATTCTTTACACGTCAGGCAGCACGGGGGAAGCCAAGGGTGCGGTCCATCGCCAATCAGACATCTTCTACACAAACGAGACGTACTGCCGCGAAGTACTAAAGGTGACGAGTGATGATCGTCTCTTCTCTTCGTCGCGTCTTCCATTCGCATACGGGCTGGGCAACAGTTTCACGTTTCCACTGCTTAATGGTGCGACGACGATCTTGTGTCGAGCGAAACCAACAGCATTGTTGATTGCGGAGATATTTGAAAGAGACAAGCCGACGATCTTTTTTGGTGTGCCGGTGGTCTACAACCTGCTGCTCGAACATCATGGGGGCTCGAACAACCTAGACTGCTCGAGTCTTCGTTTATGTGTTTCCGCAGGAGAGGCTTTGCCGCAACATCTGGGCGAGACGTGGGAAAAAACTTTTGCTATTCCGGTCCTCGATGGCATCGGTTCGACAGAGATGCTTCACATGTTCATGTCGAATCATCAGAAGGAGATCCGGTACGGGAGCAGTGGCAAAGTTCTTGAAAACTATGAAGCGCGTCTGTTGGATGAATACGGTAATGAGGCTGCAAGTGGAGTTGAAGGTAATCTGTGGATTAAAGGTGAGAGCGCGGCAATTGGTTATTGGGAACGGGCCGACGAGACGGCGCGTACGTTTGTCGACGGTTGGGTACTCACCGGCGACCTGTACCGTTGTACGGACGGCTACTGGTATCACATGGGCCGGAGCGACGACTGCTTCAAATCGAGTGGACAATGGGTGTCGCCGGTGGAGGTCGAGGGTGTATTGGTGCGGCACTTGAGTGTCGCTCGTGTTGCAGTGGTCGAGGGGTTTGACGATGATGCTCTTGCCTGCCCCTTTGCGTTTATTGTTAGCCGTGATGTCAAACTAGACGCGCCACGCCTGGAGAGTGAGTTACGTGAGCTTGCGTCCAGATCGCTACCTCGATTCAAGCAGCCGCGAAGATATAAGTTCGTCACAGAGTTGCCTTACACGGCTACGGGTAAAATACAGAGATTCAAGTTGCGCCAGCAGCTGCGGGATCAGGACCCCGGGACCTGACAAAGAGAGTCGACTTGGGATAATTTTCAGTTGGAATGGGGTCAAGCGAAGCGCGACCCCGCTCAAAATCGGGAACTTTGGTTTTAAATAGACAGCTCATTTAGCATGGCATCGGAGTCACACTGCGCTTGACCCTCTCCTAACGTGAAAATTTTTCAGTCTGACACCGGCAATTGGGGGATTCGCTAAGTTCTCAACACATGCAAGGCAAAAGCATCCAGGAAACTTACGCGCCTAATCTCGCCTGCTTCGGGTGTGGCCCTGCGAATCCCAACGGACTACACATTCGTAGCTTTCCTCTGGGTGACGAGGTTGTTGCCGAGTGGCATCCGCACCCGGAATATGAAGCATTTACCGGAATGTTAAGCGGTGGCATTATCGGCACGCTACTAGATTGCCATTGCAACTGGACCGCGGCCTGGTACCTGATGAAAAAATTAGGCCTCGATCATCCGCCGTGCACCGTCACGGCTGATTACGCCATTAAATTACTGCGACCAACACCGACAGACCAGCCGGTTCGGCTTGTTGCCCGAGTCGTCGAGTCCAATGAAGATCGCGCGATCGTGGACGGTGAATTGATCGCTCACGACAACGTTTGCGCCACTTGCCGCGGCACTTTTGTCGCTGTCAAACCCGGCCATCCGGCGTATCATCGCTGGTGAAGTACTATAAAGAGGAACGAGTTCATGTCCCATCTGACACATCGTCCGCGTCGACTTCGCCGCACTGATGCCATCCGTTCACTCGTCCGTGAAGCTCGTCTGTCTCGTGATGATTTTGTCCTGCCGTTGTTCGTCTGTCCGGGAACCAGTGTTAGGCGTGAGATCTCGTCAATGCCCGGCGTTCATAATCTTTCCGTCGATCAGGCTGCGCGCGAAGTTTCAGCCGCCTTCGACGGAGGCGTGCGGAGTGTGATTCTTTTTGGACTGCCTGAAACAAAAGACGAACTTGCGTCAGGCGCGTACGTCGAAGACGGCATCGTCCAGCGAGCAATTCGCGCGGCCCGCAAAGCGGCGCCGCAAATGATTATCATGGCAGATACCTGTCTTTGCGAATATACCTCGCATGGTCATTGCGGCGTGGTTCGAAACGGAGACGTTTTGAACGACGAATCCCTGGAACTTCTGGCGAAGACTGCTGTCAGCCAGGCGGAAGCTGGCGCTGATGTCGTAGCGCCTTCAGCGATGATGGACGGTCAGGTTAGTGCCATTCGAGAAGGATTGGATAGAAATGGATTCGATCAAATCTCGATTATGGCTTACGCCGTGAAATATGCGTCGGCATTCTATGGACCATTTCGAGAGGCCGCCGACAGCGCTCCAGCGTTTGGCGATCGACGTGCATACCAGATGGATCCGCCAAATGCGCGCGAAGCGATGCGCGAAGCCGAGCTCGACTACTCAGAAGGTGCTGACATATTAATGGTCAAGCCGGCGACGGTCTATCTCGACATTCTGCGCATGGTGCGCGACAGATTCGATCTGCCAATCGCCGCCTACCACGTCTCGGGTGAATACGCACTAATCAAAGCTGCGGCCCAGAAGGGTTGGATCGATGAAGAGCGGGCGATGATCGAGACACTGACGAGTATCAAACGAGCGGGAGCTGACATTATCCTTACATACTACGCAAGAGACGCAATTCGCCTGCTGAGTTGAGCCAGCGATAAAGAGGACCGAGATTGAGATGCAGTGCTTACCCGACAAACTGAAGGCATTCACAAATTCCAGCGCTGCAATCGCGCTGTTCTTTCTGACAGTCAATGTTGTCATCGCCCAGTCAGGCAGGCGCGCACCCCGACCGTCGCAACCTGCAACCACTACTTCAGAAGAAACAACTGCCAGTCAGAAGCTCTGGGAACGGCCGCTAAAACAGGAAGTCACGCTCATCATTGGCAAACAGTTAACGTCGACACACCTTCCGAGCGAAGACGCGATAGCGGCAAGCTTCTTCAACCGGCTGGGCCAGTACACAAACGTACACGTCATCTCTGCTGGGACACTGAAGCGGCAGGATGCTGTCTTACGTGCGCGTCAGGAAACGAATCGAATTGTGGTCCTTATACAGTTCGATATCGATAGATTTCAGCGCGGCACAATTGTCCTGAATTCACCGGACCTCGACGTCCGCGCCCTCGCACTCCTGCCTCAAACTGGTGCTGAAAAGTTCAAGGCAAAGGTCTACTACAAGGCGGTTGGCGGACCAATGATGAAACGAGACAACTGGCCCAATGGGACGCCTGTGAAAATTACAACTGATGCAGTTGGGATAGAAGCGGCTGAGCAGATCCACGACTGGCTGTTGCTGCAGGAAATAAAACGCGGCAATTAAGATTTCAACGAATCCAACGCTGAACTCAGACGCTCCAAACCTTCCTGCAATACGTCTGAGTCGCCGGCTATCCCAACTCGAAAATGTTCGGGCATTTCAAAAAATCTCCCCGGTACTACTGACGTATCGTATTTCTCACGCAACAGATCACACAGAGTATCAGCACTGCCCGCCCGCAGCCGTGGAAAGGCTATTGTTCCAAATTCCGGCCTAATGATTTCAATGTCCTCACGCGAATCGAGAAAATTTGACAGTAGTTCGCGGTTGCGATCCAGTAGCTGTTTTGCGCGTGCTGCCAGCTTTTCTATCTGACGCAAGCACACGACACTTAGCCGTTCGCCCGCGTGCACAGGGGTCGCGGCAAACAGATCATTCAGCAGCCACATGCGTCGAGCAATTTCGGGTGCGGCGAAGATCCAACCACAACGTAGACCACTTAATCCGAATGCTTTCGTCAAGCTGCTCGTAATCACGAATTGCGGGCCCAAATGAAACGCAGTGCGAGGCTGCTCCTCAAAAAGTGTCTCCATATAGACCTCGTCAACTAGCACGCGCGCATTTACTGCTCGTGCAATCTCACGTATTTGCATTAGAGTCTGTCTATCTGTCAAAACAGCCGTGGGATTATGTAAATTGGTAAGAACGATAAGTCGAGTTCGACTTGATGCCAGGTTCTGAAGTTCGTCAGTATCAATAGCAAATCCGTTTGAAAACCTGCGCGTAAATCGTCTCACGTCAGCACCGAGATAACGTGCCACCGCAAGCATTGGTTCATATGTCGGCTGCTCGAACAGTACTTCATCGCCTGGATTGATCAGCGCGGCGATGGCAAGGTGATTAGCAAAAGAGGTTCCCGCTGCAGTGACGATCGACCGGGTATCGACTTGGTACCGACTTGACAGTTGTTCGAGGAGCGGCCGATAGCCGTAGCCGCCATTGGTGATCTCTAGATCGTCGAATGAAACATTGAGTTCAGAAAGACGCACGTTGCCGACACCGCTGGTTGCCAGATTGAACTTCGCCTGCGAACTGGTCTTGGCCCAGTGCATGTAAGTCGAACTCATCGCGGTCCGGATGTATGTCAATGCGAACTCCTTGACGTCCGGCTGCTATTCCAAAAAAGGTAAGCGGGAATTCCGGCGAGAAGGATGGCCAAACCAATGAGTGTGTTATTCGGATATCGATAGATTGTATTGATCACTACGAGCCAGCAAATAGCCACAAACAATAATGTTGTGATTGGATGTCCGGGTACTTTGACGAATGCGCCACCGCCGGCGCCGCGCCGGCGAAATACGAAAATGCAGCACGCAGTCAAACCGAAAAATATGAAGTCCATTGACACCACATAATTCAGTATTTGTTCATATGCGCCCGCTAATGCGATGATAATTGTGAGCAGGCCCTGTAGCGCAATCGCCACAGTGGGTACTCGCGTTTTCGGATGCACAGCCGCGACCGTTTTGAAGAACAGCCCATCCTTTGCCATCGCGAAATATACGCGCGGTGCTGTCAGCATACTCTGGCTGAGAAAGCCGACGGTGGAAATCGCGATGCCGACAGCGATGGCGATGGCGCCGATGTCACCAAGTGCGTGTCGCATGACGTCTGTTGCAGGAGTTGTTGTTTGTGCCAGTCCGTTGATTCCCAGAGCACGAAGGTACACGAAGTTCAGGGCCGTATAGCAGATCACAACGCCTACTACTCCGATGATCAGACCTCGCGGCAGGTTCTTCTGCGGGTCTCTGATTTCACCGGCGAGGAAGGTTGCAGTTTGCCAACCGCCATACGCAAACAATACCGGCACCATCGCCGCTCCAATTCCCGTAATGAGATCCATCGAGAACGACCGATCGAGTAACTCTTTCGTTTCAGATGCGGGCGACGGTGCAATCAGAAGTAGACCGCAAACAACGAGTGCAGTGATGGCGACGATTTTGAGCACCATAAAAATATTCTGCACGTTGCTGCCGGCACGAACGCCGAGGCAGTTCACCACAGTCAGTACTGCGACTACTGTTGCTGCGAGGATAGAGCTATTGATCGGCAAATGTGTAAGGTCGAGGAAATATTTTGAAAACGTAACCGCCACGGCTGCCATACCGCCTGTTTGAATGACGAGCAGTAAAACCCAACCATACAAGAAAGCGATTGCTGGATGAAAAGCTTCACGCAGGTACGCGTATTGGCCGCCGACATCGGGTCGACGCGCTGCGAGCTCGGCCCAGATGAAGGATGCCGCGAGCGCGACGATACCCCCGACGAGCCAACACCCGAGAATTAGGAACGGAGTATGAACTTGTCGTGCAACAACGTAAGGATTGATGAAGATGCCGGAACCAATGATGCCGCCCATTACAATCATGGTCGCATCGAATGCTCCGAGTCGCCTCGCGAGTTGGTTAGTATGGTTCGTAGTGTCTTCAGACATGGACCAGTCTTGGGTTTTGGATTGTGGAAGGCGCCTGACGTTACAGCAGAACCCATGAAAGCCGCAACTCTCCTGATGCGTCTTCTGCGCCTCGGCGCCATCTTCGTTCAATTAACTAACAACACGCAGTCAAGATGTTGCTGTAGGTGCAAGTTGTTAGTACTGCGGAGCACCCGAGGCGAAGAGGAAGCTGAGGTGTAGAGGGTTGACAAAGCATGCGTTGCAAAATTTTGGTATAAGACGATCGCCGCATTCCTGCTATATGCTGGAGGAGATCACATGAGTCGCTTAGTCTTTGCTCTTTCGTTTTTTCTGCTTCTGCACTTATCCGTCTTCGCTCAAACCGCTGATCCTGCATTGCTCGATGAAATAAACAAAATCAAAGCAATCGACAACCATGCCCACCCGCTGCGATACGTCGCTGAAGGAGATAAACCTGACGATGAGTTTGATGCGTTGCCGCTCGATGCACTTGAGCCGTTCGCATTACCCGTGCGACTGCAGTTGACCAATCTCGAATTTGTCCGCGCCTGGCAACAACTCTTTGGTTACACCTATGCTGACATGACCGAGGCACACGTCGCGCAACTACTTGCGCAAAAGAAAGCCGTCCTCAACGAGCAACGCGCAAATTATCCCGCGTGGGTCCTCGACCGATTGAATATCCAGACAATGTTCGCGAATCGGGTGGAAATGGGGCCGGGTCTGGTTACCCCCCGCTTTCGATGGGTTTCTTTTGTCGACCCACTGTTGTTTCCCTTAAGCAACAAAACTGCCAAACAGTCGAACCCGGATAATGCCGGTTTATATCCTGGCGAAGAGAAATTACTGAAGCGTTATCTGACTGATCTCAACATGAATGCGTTACCGGCGACGCTTGATGAATACTTGCAACGGGTTATTACGCCGACACTCGAAAAGCAAAAGCGGAAGGGTGCCGTCGCAGTCAAATTCGAAGTAGCTTACTTGCGACGTCTTGATTTCGAGGTGGCGGATGCAAACGCAGCGGCAAGTACGTATTCGCATTACGTCGGCGGCGGTGAGCCGGCGCGTGAAGCGTATAAGAACCTCCAAAACTTGATTTTCCACCATATCGCACAGGAGGCAGGGCGCCTTGGATTAGCAGTACACATTCATGCGATCGATGGTGCTGGTAATTATTATCGGCCATCCGGCAGCAATCCTCTGTTGCTTGAATCCACTTTCAATGATCCCACCTTGCGAAAGACCACCTTCGTGTTGATTCACGGTGGTTATCCGTTCACTCGGCAGACAAGATCTCTGGTGGCAAAACCAAATGTCTATGCCGACTTCTCGGGGCAAACGTTTTTCCTGTATCCACGCGCCCTTAGTGAAGTGCTGCGAGATTGGTTGGAAACGTATCCTGACAAAGTACTGTTCGGGACGGACGCGTTTTCGTTTACTCCGGCCATTGACTGGCCCGAGGTCGCGTGGTTGTCTAACACGACTGCGCGTCAGGCGTTGGCGATTGCGCTGACGGGAATGATGAATGATGACGAGATTACACGCGCACGCGCAGTTGAGTTGGCGCGTATGGCGCTCCGAGATAATGCGGTCAGGTTATACAAACTCGACGCGAATTAGCGCGATCAATGGGTCGACAGCCTTTCAAGTAAGTCTGCAAATCTCAGTAGCGGCTGAAATTGCAATTACTGCGATTGCGCACCAAATTATTTCGACGATCAAAACGGGAACTTTAAGAGGGCTTTTATTCAGAGGTCGCAGCTGCGAAGAGATATTGCCACTAAACTCTCACTACTCTACCGCCTCGTGATGCGATCCACTCGATTACCCCACAAATCGTCAAACCTGTAAGGCATGACATTGCATAGCGCGTCACACTCATATAATCCCAGGCGGTAACGAGAGTTATCGAACTGACTGGCATCCAGATTAGAACGGAACTGACAAGTCCTGGCTCGTAAACTAAACCAGCAGTACTCTTCGCTACGTGTATCAAGCTGTTTCCCATGGTCACAGCGGCGAGTATTACGAGCATCGTGTTCGGAACGCCCAGATTTAGCGCCAACATGACACCTGTTGTCATAAGTACCATTCCGAGAGTTTGCAACGCTACGAACCGCCTCACGGGTAGCTCGATTCCGTAGTGCCTCCAAAGATATTGCGAATAGCCAGCCCGGTATTCTTCCCCGATGTGAATCAGGTAAGTGAGGGGGAACAGATATAGCAGATTAGTGTGATTGAAATAGTTGAATAGATAGATCATTACTGCTTCTCGGCAGTGAATCGCACGAACAAATGGAACGAATGCCGATTCAACTGGCAATCACCATTCCTTTGACTCATTCGAGTTGAAATTCTCGTGGAGGCTGACTACGTGATCGGCAAGGGAAGCGCATCGGATTTCAGGAATCAATGGAGAAGGGTTGTGTATTGAAAAAAAAGGCGGCCGAGTTGGCCGCCCTTCCAATCAGATCTCGTTGCGCGTTCTAGAAGCTTCCAGTAACACCATTAAATCCGTGGCGCGCCTGCTTGGCTGCCCACGTAACGACCCGCATCGTGTCGTAGCAGTAACCAAGGATGTAGTTGCACGTCGACAAACAGTGCTTCGTACAATCCTGTTTCATTTCATCTAGCTGCTTGACGTCGAACTTATGGTTTCCTACTACGCCCCAGTCATGCGTTGCCGAGTACATTGGGAAGCATGGCGCAAGTGAACCATCCGTGCGAATGATCAGTGAGTTCTGACCCGCTCGACACTGCCACGGTGGTACCTTGCCGCGCATCAACTGCTTCATGTCTTCCATGTGCTGAACCGGATTCACCATTTTGTATCCATGATTGATTCGCCTGTCGTTCAGATAATCCAACAGCGCATCGACCTTGGGCCAATCGTCGGGCGTGAGGTATGTCTGGTTCTCATTCAGATGTTTGAAGTGCGACTGTTCTGTCATCGGAGTTTCATTGATATGATAATCCGTGGCGATCCCGTTGTCGTGTGCAATCTCCGTTAGTTCTTTCACATCGTCAAGGTTGTTGTGACAGATGTTGATATTGAACATAACGGTGTAGCCGTAATAGTGCTGCCGTTTCACCAGGTAATCGAAATAAGGCCGAATAGGTTCCAGCGCTTTCGGGAGCGACTTTCGGTCCTTTACCGAATCGACTGCAAGATTTACCGTAGCCAAACCTGCATCGCCGAGCCGATCGATTACGTCAGGCTTCATCAACCTGCCATTTGTTGGGAGGTAAACGAAAATGTCTTTCTTTGCGCTGTAGTAAACGATCTTGTGAATGAACTTCGGCCGCAGCAGTGGCTCACCACCCATCAACGCCAGCACACGTGAACCAATGGAATGCAACCAGTCGATCGACCTCTTTGCTACGTCCTCTGTCATGCCTTTGACCGCGTTGTTGTACGACCAGCAATAGTGACAATCGAGATTGCATTTCCATTCCGTGAAAAGGTACGGAATGATCGGTCTTAATTCCGTGCTGTGCCAACGCGATTTAAAATACGGGGCACCCCAGGTTTTCCACGTTCGAATTGCATTAAGTTTCTGATACTCGCGCTTCGTCATCTCGCGCGGATTAGGCTTCAGTGGATACGGCGGTTCCGGCAACACTTCATCAGGCTTAGGTTCTAACTTCGGCCGTGACACAGCTTTATAAAGTATTTGGTGGAGCTGCTGATCAATGCGGAATGAGGGGGCGGCAGTTTCAGTTGCCAGGCTCTGCTGGGTCTCGACCATCGGCAGTTTCCTTTCTAATTTGTGAGACGGTTGGGATAGCAGCCAACCTACTCCCAATAATGGCTAATTCGATTTATTGTCGTCCTGACTGTGACAGGTTTAGCACCCCGGGTCGCAACCGTCTACAGCGTTTAGAAATTCGGGTCAAAATTATCGACGGAAAATAGCTGTAATTGCAAGCGTAATCTGCTTTTCGAGGGTTCTTCAGGAGGGTTAATTCACGTCTACTCACCATACCTTTGTTGCCACTCGGCAACCACTTTGCGGAAATAGCGGTATAAATTGCAAGTGACACCGCTTTGCTCGCTGTTAAATCCAACCCGGTAGCTTTCATGAAACAGGATAATAAAACCGTGCTTGTCGCTGAAGATTGGCAAGATACACGTGCGATGCTCTCTCGCACAATGCGCGTCTTTGGATAAGCCAGTGGAAGCGAAGGATGGTTTGGAAGCGCTGGAAATTAATCGATCAGGAGCGCCCTGATCTAACCCTGGTCGACCTCAATATGCCGAGAATTGATTGGGCTGTTGGTTACAGAGAAATTCGTCAGTCTGATGAAAACCGAAGCATACCAATTATAGCCATTACGGCCTTTGATATTTACGGAATTCAGGAGGCAGCCACCGAGGAGGTTGCGACGAATATCTGCTTAAACCAATCGATCTTGCTCAGCAGGAGCGGCTACTGCGGAGACATCTTGGCTATCTATAAGGCTAGCTCGAGTATCGGACTCAAACTGGAGATGTTCGCAGTGTGTACACAAAGCGTGGTCAACCGGAGGGGACCCAACTGGCAATACAACGGGCAGGTTGGGCTTTGACAGCACTACCTTGAAAACCGTTAGACCGCAGATCGTGCGCTCTCCGTAAGGCCCGATCAAGTGATAAACCCTGCTGGCCGAATTGGCAGCAAACACTCTAATAAGCACCCTTGTAAGATTTTCGAACGAAAAAACCCAGAGCTTGTCGTTGTGGCAAAACTTGTACCGTCGTCACTTATCTGCCTGGACCAACGGTAGTTTCCACTTCCTCTGCTACTGTCTCAGGTCGAGTTCGATTTCTTATTCTCACCGTGGTTTTTTTGGCCCGTGACTTTGCCAGGAGTGTTTTGCTGAACGATCGACGGCTCCGGGCACGCCGGTATAGGAGCTCAAAGCGTTAATCCTTCGCGGTATCTATGGTTGCCTGGCCAAAGCCGCGGCAAAAATGGGAAACGTTGCTCTTCCAATACTCTAAGAATTGAACAAGTACGCTTTTTCGAACACTTTGACACCTCTGCCTCTTAACGATACCCTTGCGCGTTTTGATCTGCGGACGTTCTGGCGTCCAGTGATTCGTCTGCTTAATCGAAGGGAAATTCTTTTGTCTGCACGCGTTGAAGCTATTGTTACTGCCGGTTTAAGACCCGATCTTTTCGTCAGTCGCGGCCTACTCTTTTCGAGTCGCACATTAATCGCTGTTGCTCTTGCCGTGCTGATTATGGCTGGTTTTGCATTTCGTGCGAATGGATTGAGCGCCGAAGGACTCAGCGAAGACGAGCTGAACAAACTTAACGCAGTGGCCGATTATCGAGCACATGGCCTGACTGGCGCCAACGGCGAACATCCAATGTTGATGAAGGCCCTGCAGGCGGCCAGCATCGTCATCGCCGATCATTGGAACAATAGCTCGATCGGGGTAGCCCACCCAGCCGAAAGAATTTCAGCTGAGGCTGCTTTGCGATTTCCGGGAGCAATACTTGGCTCATTCACCACATTACTGCTCTATGTGATTGCGGCCGAACTTTTTGGACCAGAGGTGGCCCTGATTGCAGCGGCGCTGTGGGCGTTCGATCCAAACGCGATTGGATTTAATCGCATCGCCAAAGAAGACACTTTTCTTCTTTTCTTCTTTTTGCTGGCTAACGTCTTCTGGCTTCGCGGTCAACGCGTCGCGGAAAGCACGAATCGAAATCCCGTTCCCTATTATTGGGCGACGGCCGCCGCGTATGGAGCCATGGTAGCTTCCAAATACGTGCCCCATCTCGTTGCAATCAGCATTTCCTACTACTGGATTTTTCAAAATTTAAGAGAGACTCGCTGGCGATTGGGTCAAAAGAAGATGCTTGTCTTTTTTTCAATTATTGGCGTGGTGTTTCTTTTACTTAGCCCTACGATTCTACTGTCGGAAACGTGGCATCAGATGGGACTGTTTGCCGGCAATAAACGAATCGGTCACGACAGCTACGAGTTTATGGGCAAACTGTACGCGCATCGTTTTGACGACTGGCTTAACGGTATTCCACCGTACTTTTATGTCGTCTTCACATTCGTAAAGTTGCCGCTGCTTAGTTTGATTGGATTCATTGTCGGCTTACCGCTGCTTTTTCGTCGCAAGTTGGGAGATGGTCGATATTTCATTCTCTTCTGGCTTTTCTTCTGGTTCTTTGCTTTTAGTTTTCTCGGCGGAAAATTCACCAGGTATTACACGACCGCGTTGCCGGCCATTCTGGTAACGGCTGCGGTTGGAATTCAATTAGTTGGCCGATGGGCGGTTAAGCAGCTTAAACCCTTTCTCAAAACTGATGAGATCCGCAGTTATGTGCCGGCATGTCTAGCAATGCTGGTAATTACGTGCTCTTTGATCGCTTCGGTACAGGCCGCGCCGCACTTTCGTCTATTTACAAACGTGATCGGTGGTGGGACAGTAAAAGCCGGTTATTATTTTCCGCACGACGAGTTTTACGACGCCAGCATGCGGGATGTACTCAGGCAGATCTCCGTACGCGCGGTGAACGGCGCTCGTATCTTTACTGAAAGTCCGATCCTTGCGTCGTATTACGCGCAAAAATTTGGTCGGCCGGATTTGGTGTGCGTCTCGTTATCGGAACCTGAGGCTCTGGCGCAATTACAGTCCGGCGATTTTCTCGTGATCGCCCGCGGCCGTAGATACCGTACAAATGACAAATTGATTTACATCTTGTCGCAAACAACAGCTCCTGATTTGCAGGCGTTCCTCGGGAATGTGCCCTCTGCCAATGTGTACGTTGCGACAGACAAACTACTTGCGGCGATTAGCGGTTAGCTTCAGGAGACCGGCAGATTCCACGGATTACATCGATTAAGGATTCAGCCTCGATCTTCAATGCGGGCCAAACTGTTTCAGGTGATTCGTGTAATCTGTGAAATGTGTGGATATAATCTGCGCGCTTCAGCGACCTACTATTCTTTTCCAATCATGAGGAGTGTGTTCGTGAAGAATCGACTGCTGCTTCTGTGTGTGCTTTCGTTCGTATCACTCGCGCTCATATGCGGACAGATCTTGCACGCGTCTGCTCAAGTATCTCAGTTCACTTTGGAACAGGCGATGAGTGCGCCGTTCCCGTCAGATCTCGTCGCATCGCATAACGGCGGCAGACTCGCCTGGGTATTCAATGCTAACGGTGTGCGGAACATCTGGGTCGCTGAACCTCCAGAGTACAGAGGCCGGCAACTTACAAATGATATGGAAGATGATGGTACCGAAATCGGCGAGCTTACTTTCACGCGCGATGGTAGTGCACTCATCTACACGCGTGGCGGCGATCTCGACGGTTTCGGTGAGAACCCAAACCCACGGAGCTATCCCGAGGAACCAAAACAGTTAGTCTGGATGATGTCGCTGACTGGTTCGGCACCACAGCAACTGGCGGAAGGTCATTCACCCATCGTTTCAACTGCCGGCGACCGCATCTTCTATATCAACAAAAGAGACATCTGGCAGGCAAAAATCGATCGAAGCGACAAACCATCATTACTGTTACAAACAAAAGCCCGCAGTGAATCGCTTCATCTTTCGCCTGATGGCTCAGCACTCGCTTTCGTGAGCAGCCGAGGGGACCACAGTTTCGTTGGTGTTTACGACTTTGCGTCGAGACAGATCCGGTATCTCGATCCCAGCGTTGACAGGGATGCCGAATTCGTGTGGTCGCCAGATGGAAAAGAAATTGCCTTTATCCGCTTTCCTGCAAGTCGGGAGGCTTCTGCCTTTGGTCCGCGGCGCGAGGCAACGCCCTGGTCTATTCGAATAGCAAATGCGCAAACAGGTGGCGGTCGGGAACTCTGGAGATCGGATGCCGGACAGGGCAGCGCTTTTCGCAACATCGTCAGTGATGATCAGATCTTCTGGACATCAGACAATCGAATTGTGTTTCCCTGGGAGAAGGACGGCTGGACGCATTTGTATGCCATCACTGCCAATGGATCCGAAAAGCAAAAACCCCTTCTACTTACTCCCGGTGAATTTGAAGTCGAGCACGTGTCGCTGTCTCCGAACGGGAACGAGATCATTTATTCATCCAATCAGGGAGATATCGACCGGCGTCACATCTGGCGTGTCGCGACCTCCGGACGAGCGCCACAGCCGATAACATCCGGTAGTGGACTCGAATGGGAGCCCATCGTTGCGAGCGATGCTACGACGATTGCTTTTTTCCGTGCGGATGCCCGTCATCCAGAGCGACCTGCGATTGTTCGAAGTACTGGCGATCCAATAGACATCGCGCCACAAGCGATACCCGCGGAGTTTCCCGTCAACGCTCTGATCGAACCTCAGCAGATAATCTTCAATAGTGCTGACGGAATGAAGATTCATGGGCAGTTATTCTTGCCGTCAAATCTCGATCGTACCAAGAAGTATCCCGCATTGCTGTTTTTTCATGGTGGTTCACGACGTCAGATGCTGCTTGGATGGCATTACAACTACTACTACCGCAATTCATATGCGATGAACCAGTTTCTCGCGAATCACGGTTATATTGTAATGTCAGTCAATTACCGCTCCGGCATTGGATATGGCATGCAGTTTCGAGAAGCGCTCAACTACGGCGCGACCGGCGGCAGCGAATTTCAGGACGTTCTGGGTGCCGGGTTGTACATGCGAACTCGTGCAGACGTTGATGCGCAGCGAATTGGGTTGTGGGGTGGTTCCTATGGGGGATACTTGACCGCGATGGGCCTATCGCGAGCATCAGACTTGTTCGCGGCAGGCGTCGACATGCATGGAGTGCACGATTGGAATATTGTCATTCGCAATTTCGTACCTGCATATGATCCGGCAGCTAAGCCTGAGGCTGCACGACTGGCCTTTGAATCCTCGCCCATGTCGTCGGTTATGACCTGGCGCTCCCCTGTTCTACTGATTCATGGCGACGACGATCGAAATGTACCGTTCAGCGAGACCGTGCACCTGGTTGAAGCGCTTCGAAAGCAGGGCGTGGAGTTTGAGCAACTGATCTTTCCGGATGAGATTCATGACTTTCTGAGGCATGGAGATTGGTTGCGCGCATATCATGCTTCGGCGGATTTTTTTGACCGGCATTTAAAGAAGTGAAATTTGCCTGCCGTAGATTTAGAATGCAACAGAACCTCGACAAACTAAAGTTCAACGCTCTCTATATTCAATGCCGCAGTTCCAATTCGATTGGCTTTGCGTCTTTCGCATCATAACCTTCAGGCCAATTGGATATGTTCACTCCGTAAAGCCAATCAGCATCTGGAGTCACTGAAAAGCGAACCGTCAAGGGCAAGCCACGCATAGCGCGAAATCGCAGAAGCCATCCAGTCATTCGCCATTCTTGAAGTATTGCCTGTCCCGTGGGTTCGACCTGGATCAAACGCGAACCACAATTCCAACCATTCATGAACAGAGTAACTCTTGTTTTGATGTAGGAGTTCGTAGCATCGACGGGCAAAACAGGTTGGATATGTGCACGCACAACGATTTCGCTTACCCGCCGTCGATCGCTGCGTTCGGGTGTTGTGTACTCCAAAAACCCACTTCCGGACCCCCAAATATATCCCGGACCACCACCTGTCTTCTCAAATGTTTCTGCCGTAGCCATCTCCGGCGTGAAGCGGTAAAGCACCGATTTATCTTCGCGCACAACGACCTGAGGAGTTGTTTCCACTGTTGCAGGCGCACGTTGCCAGCCAACCTGTCGCGGAATTAAATAAGGCAGTGGGTCTTTCAAGAGCTCAGGGATATCACCGGCAGCCAGCTTCGCAAACATCGCTGCCGCACGCGTTACTTCGCTCAACAGCATTTGGTCGCGTGCCGTCGTGTAAGTCACCCCGTAACCGCGAGCCGGATCGGGTGTAATAATCCAAAACATTGCACCACCACTGCCGGCCTGTGCGTTACCCTCAAAGAATGCGTTGTACCAATCTATTTGTGAAAATCCATTGTGGCCATCTACACCCATGCCAAACTCACCGAAGACCAACGGCTTTCCCAATGCATAAGTGGCGGCCACACGATTATCGATAAACTGCTTCAACTGATCAGGTGTATCCACAAAACTATCGTGATCGTCACGCGGATAATTGTGAACATCGCAGTAATCGATAGTCCGCAAACCGTGGTCAGCAAGCCATTCGCGTCGCTCCGCTGACGTTCGATAACCCCAGTCGCCCGGGGCAACGAGATGATTCGGGTCGAGCGTTTTCAGGTATGCGCTCATCTCCGCAATCCATGCTCGTCGTTCCTCCCAGCGCCCAGTAGTCGCTTGCGCTTCATTCATCAACTCCCACCCGAAGATTGTTGGATCGTCGCGATAGAGTAATCCCGTTACGGTGTTGCGTCGCGTCGTCAGTTTCTCGATATGCTCTTTGTACAGGCGTTTCGCATCAGCGTTTGTATAAAAAAGCATCGCCCGCTCGTTGTTGATACCAAACGGATATCGATCGTCTGCAGCATCTTTGATTCCGACCCAGCGCAAATACTGCGTGACGCCTCCGGTATCGCGCCACCAATTCGTGAGACACAACTGTACGCGAATGTGGTTGCGAGCTGCCTCGGCTAACACGTTGTCGAGGTGCACGAATTCATCTTCATTCCAGATGCCAGGCGCGGTTCGCAACACGTGATTGCGCGGCCAATCAGCTAAGTCAGAAACTGGTTTGACGTCACCTCCTTCACCAGATGCCCAAACACGCACTACTTTGATTCCTGCCTGAGCCGCCCGCTTCATCGTCTCCGGCATGCGCGCGCGATCCTCATCTCGATACATCACGGAGACATTTGCACCCACGAATCGGAATGGCCGGCCGTCAATAACAAAACGAGCACCTCGGGAACGGACAAACTGGTTACCCGTTGAACCGATCTCAAAAGGTTGTCTGGTGAGCAAAAAGAGGACCGCCGCGCTCACAACTATAGTCAGCGCGGCGATCGCGAACGATTGCTTCTTCATCAAGATAGGTAGCAGTTCAGCGAGGGCTGGTCAACCTGACGAAACCCATAATCGCGCAAAAGGCACTCAGCACGACAAACAAATTAAAAAAAGCTCCAAACCCAAGTGCCGTCGTCATGTCCACTGAGTTCTGCGTCGTACCCAGCGCGATGAACACTCCGAAAAGAAGAAAGTGAAGGTGGTAGATAATCATGCAAACAGCCGCATACGAAAACCATCTTGCTGATGGACCAAACGCAGGCGATCTCGCAAAACCTAACACTGCTGCCACAAGCCAGAAAACACCTCCCGCGATCAATAACAGAAGAACAACTATAAAGAAGTATGTCGGTTGAGTGGCGCGCAGTTGCTGGAACATCGCGAAGAGTAGTGGGAACATGTAATTGAGGTTTCTCCTAAACTCTACGAGTGTACAAAAGTAAGCGCCGTCTGCACACCGAAACTCGCCTTATCGTGCACAAACGGCGGTGAAAAGTCGGGATAACGCGCAATCAGACATTGAGGGAGCCGGTTCTAAACGGCGCCTTGCGACAACGTAGAGAACTGCGCCATCTATTGGGTGATATGGATCTCCTCTTCTTTATTTACGTGACCCAGGAAATAAATTAACCCGCAAACGAACGCGATCGCAGCGAGTCCAAGTGCCATCCATCCGAACGAATGGCCGCCCGCTGCTTCCGGGAAGGTCACAAACTTGTAGAAGTAAAAGATCGCCCCTGCGGCCGCTACGATTCCGACAATCACGGCCAGTACATCTTTCAGGCTTTTCATTTTGAACCTCCGGCCAGGTAATCAGTTATGAAGGTTAAGGAAAAAGCCGTAAATTCGTCTCAATGATACTCGCATGTTAACGCTACCTCGTGAGGGAACGCAAGTGCTTGATCCTGCTCGAAAAGCGGCTTTTGGGCATTGTTACACGCGAAGAATAATGCGCTTGTCGCCGGCGCGTCGCGTAACTCGCTCGCGATCGAAATACTCGAGTAAAGGAATGGCGTACTTTCGGGAAATTTCGGCAATCTCCTTAAATGTCGCCACGTCAATGAGACGCTCAGGTTCATGTTGAGAGGCATATTCAAGAAGTTGTCCTTTTAAAGCTGCGAGGACGCTCTTGTGCATAAGCATGTCTCCGTGAACGCGGATCAACGAACGGTCGTCAATCAAGAGCTGGAGAATTTTACGCGCGTGATTTCGTTCGTTCGATTTCGCTCCCACACGCGTCATTGCTTCATCGATCGTTGGAGCTTCCAAACCTGAAGTAATAAACAGTTGGACAAAACGATCGCGAAGCTGCCGATCAGTGTCGGATAGATCAACTGTATGCGCCTGCAACCGCACCATGTCCTTATCAGCAACAATTAAATTCTGTTGCTGCTGATGGTGAAGAACAGCATTGAAAACTTCAATATCAGCCTGCGGAAACAACTTATCTCGCAGCGTCTCCCGCAACATGCCTCTCGCAAGGGGCTCGCGCTGATGTTGCAGTTGCAACTCAACCGCGACGGATTTACACAAACCTTCAAAGTACTTTGTTGATATGAAAACATTGCCCGCCGCGATTACAAGGTTTTTCCCCTGTGCTTCGTTTGCAATTTTCGCCACTACGGAATCTCGCCAACCAGTCGCTGCCTTGATGTCAGAAGGCCTTAGCCCACGTTCGCCTGCTGATTCAATGAACATCGCAAACTTCGTCAGTTCGTCGCCGTTGAGTAAATCATTCAATAACTTTCTGACTGTCTCGAGCTCTTTCACGCGGTGCTTTTTTGCAAACGGATTGATAACAATACCGCCACCGATGGTTTCTACCGGTGAGTAACCACGGAGAATAAAGTGATCGCCATGCAACGCAATGACGGGTGACTCAAGTCGCAGTTGGGCCAAGCCGCTCTGGCCAGAACTAATCTCGCCTGTGCTTTCGAGTATTCGAATACGCCCCAATACTTCTGCCGCACCGATATGTAGCCTCACTCGCGCACGCGATCGCAAGCCGCGTTTGAGGTGCGGCAAAACATTCACGGTTACGTCCAGTACTTGAGTGGGAACCAGGGTTGTAACCGGCGCCAATACCATGCCTCGATGAAGTTCAGAAACTTCAACGCCAGCAAGATTGAGCGCCGTCCTCTGCCCCACAACAGCCTTCTCGACTGTCTTCCCGTGTACCTGAACACCACGAACTCTCACGCGGGCTCGTGGCGGTAACAATTCCAATTCATCACCGTCGCAAACCTCCCCCGCAACCAACGTCCCAGTAACTACAGCGCCAAAACCCTTCATGGAAAATGCTCGATCGATTGGGAGCCTGGTCACAAAATCCGAACTCCGCGGCGGAACCAGCTGTGCCGCGCTTTTGAGGGCAGCCTTCAGAGCATCCAGACCGGCACCTGTTCGTGCGCTAACTACGACTACTGCCGCACCTTCAAGAAATGACCCGCTAACAAGCTCATAAACCTCCTCCTCGACAAGCGGCAACATTTCTTCCTCAACCAAATCGCTTTTCGTGATAACGACCAACCCATTACGTACCCCTAGCAGCCGGCAGATATCGAAGTGTTCGCGCGTTTGTGGCATCACGGCTTCATCGGCAGCAACGACCAGCAAGACAAGATCGAGACCGTGTGCCCCGGCAAGCATGTTTCTGACAAAACGTTCGTGACCGGGTACGTCAACGAACCCAAAGCGAAATTCGTTCAACTCGAGATCGGCGAAACCGAGGTCGATTGTTATGCCACGGCGCTTCTCGTCTGGAAGTCGATCAGGATCAATGCCGGTTAGTGCACGTACAAGCGCACTCTTACCGTGATCGATGTGACCCGCTGTTCCAACTATGATTGATTGCATCAATTGTCACTGTATTAGTGTTTAGTAGGCAGTTTGGGTTTGGGTGTAGTGTCTTTAGACTTTCGCCGCAGATTCTTTCAATTACTCTGGTTGAGCACTCGCTCGTAAAACTCGATGTACTGTGGAATCACCAGGTCCGTCCGATACCGGGAAATTGCCGCTTCCCGGGCACGTTGTCCCATCGTTGATCGAAGTTCCGGATTACTTAACAACGTTGCGGCGTCGTCAGCCATCTTGTCGAGGTCGCCCACATTGCTGAGATACCCAGTCTCGCCGTCCGTAACCACTTCGGGCAAACCGCCCACGCGCGACGCCACGACCGGCACACCACTGGCCGACGCCTCGATCGCCGCCACGCCGAACGGCAAGGCGCCGTGCCGGGCCGGCTGCTCGATCTGCCGGATGCGCTGGCGAAGCAGGTCAAGGC
>JBHEMC010000069.1:0-23717 GCA_046262775.1 Pyrinomonadaceae bacterium
CCTATATCCGCCTGATTCAGGAATGTCTTTTCAAAATTCAGTTCTGACGCAGTGGCAACCAATGGCGACCCGGCATCGGTGATAGCGACGAAATTCCTTCCAGGGCTCGCTGTACGCTTGCGCAGCTCGTCGTACCAGTATTGCGTGAAAGTTGTTGGTTCAATCGTGCTCCCTGATTTGGAGGCGATGATGAACAGACATCTTTCGAGCTCGATGCGGTTCTTCAGTCTCGAAATGACGTCCGGATTTGTGGAATCCAACACGACTAGTTCGGGATAACCCTGCTGCGGTCCAAAAACTCTCGCCAACACTTCGGGGCAAAGGGATGAACCGCCCATCCCGCACACCATTGCATACCGAAAACCCTGTGCGCGAATCGACTGGGCGAACTGATGGAGTTCGTCTACAACACCAACCATTTCCTCTGCGACGGTCAGCCACCCAAGCGCGTTCCGGATCGTCTTTTGAATGGCGTCGTCCGACTTCCACAACGAAGCGTCTTTGCGCCAGATTCGATCGACAATCTGATTCGTTTCGGCTTCCTTGATTGCTCTCTCTACCGGCTCGGAATAGTGACCCAGCAGAAATGACGTGCTGCTCATAAACGACCTTTCATTGTGTGGATTGGTGTTAGTGTACCATCACTCAAATAGGTTTGCCCGTCAGTCACACAATTACCTGAAGAGTCGTAGCCGGGTACCGCTTGTTGCACAATCAACATCCATAGCCTCCAGCGCGAGTACTGCATTTGACCGAAGCTTTGACTTTTGATCTCTCTAAGTTAGAGTGTTAAAGGAAGCGCTTACAGACATGACGGATGAAAAGAATCGGGCTCTAATCGTGGTCGATGTCCAGAACGACTTTTGTCCCGGTGGCGCACTCGCTGTCGCCCACGGCGACCAGGTGGTGGAGCCTCTGAACAAGTTGACTGACCAATTTTTGGCTGAAGGCGCGCCGGTTTTCAAGAGCCGGGATTGGCATCCGCCGCAGACCAAACACTTCAAAGACTTTGGCGGCACCTGGCCGGTGCATTGTGTGCAAGGTACCAGGGGCGCAGAGTTCCATCCGCAGTTAAAGGACGATTCGCGCATCCAGATTATCTCGAAAGGTCTTGGCGATACTGACTGCTATTCTGCGTTTGATGAAACCGATCTCGAGCAGCAACTACGACGGACAGGTGTCGAAGAGGTTTGGGTCGGCGGTCTCGCGACTGATTATTGCGTGAAAAACACTGTGCTCGACGCATTAAAGAAAGGATTTTGCGTGAAAGCACTTGAAAATGCGATGCGGGCCGTTGAGCTGGAACCTGGCGATGGCGAACGTGCGATTGAAGAAATGCGCAAAGCTGGAGCGGAAATCGTGAAAGCCCAGTTCTGAGGCGTTTGGAAGCCGGCGACGTAACCAGCTAAGCACAATTCAGAAGCGCTGCGTTAAGGAAGAGCGCACACTCACTGATCTGGATGGGTACACTCAACATCGATCGTTATCACGCAGCAATGGGCGACGCCTCTTTCAAAGAAGTTACCCGTCTGCACAAAGGACGGCTCAGTGACGCAGAAGCAACTTTCTATATCACACAACGCAAGTTACCATTTGCGCCGTGCCTGGGCCATGAGCGTCTGGTTCGCCTTTTAGTAGATAGCCAAATCGATCGCCCGCGTCTGCGATTCCTGGAACAGGACCGTGGTGGTCTCCAGTTCTTCGCCAAAGCGATCGAAGACATACAATTCGTCGGTCGTATTCGCGCCGTACGACCGGGCACAATCGTGTTTGCTAACGAACCGTTCGCTGATATCAGTGGCGCCTTTGGGCTGACGCAAGCGCAGGAAATCAAGTTCGAACATGCTTTCGATCTGCCGATGACAACCGCAAGTACAGCCATGCAATTCCGAATGGCCGCCGGTGAGGATCGTTGGCTGTCTGATTTTTCTCTAAGACGCAACGGGGATATCGAACGCGCTGTTGACATCGCCGTCTATGCCTTTATCGGAGGATTCAACGATACGTCCAACATGGAAGCGGCCCATCGGCTTGATATTCCGGCCGTCGGCACTGAGGCGCATTACTGGCAACAAGCATACATAGAATTCATTGCTGATCCTGAAATCGAGCCGCGTACCGGAAAGCCAAAACACTTCGAGCAGGTCGCGTTTGAACGTTGGCTCGATGCAAATCCGAATGGCACCACACTGCTGCTCGACACTATCGATGTTTACATGGGTGCAGTTCACGCGGCGATGGCCGCAACATCGACCGACGCTCGACGTCGCGCCTTCAAAGGCTTCAGAGTGGACTCCGGTGATCTCGCTGAACTGGGTGAGTGGTGTATGCGCTTCTTTGAAGCGAACAGTTTAACAGGCCTGCGTCCCAACCTCACCGGAGACCTCGATGTCGAAAAGGTTGAAGATATTGTTGCCGAGTTTCCCGAGGTCGCCGGCTTCGGGATTGGCACAAAACTGTCCAGTGAAGTTCGCGCCGTTGCAGGCGTGATCTTCAAACAATGCTTAATGGAACAACAGCCCACGCTGAAAGCTTCAAACTCACCGGACAAAACAACCCTGCCTGGTCGCTTGCAACTGTTTCGCGGCAACGATGCCCAGGGTAATTATGTTCGCGATGTAATTGGCCTCGAAGAGGAAGAGATCGAGATTGATGGCGCAACTAACGTCGAACGATTGTTGATTCCATTCTGGGAAAATGGCCAACACTCGGCAATTCCTTCTGTAGTGAAACAGAAAGTTTTCGTCGAGGAGCAGCGGAAGAAATTTAAAGACATCAAGGGCTATTCGCATGTACTCAGCGACAAGCTGCGCCAACTGCGCGATCGTCTGACCGAATCAATGCGCACCGACAATTCGGGCTGGCAAGAGGTACTAAAAATGCCGGAGTCGGCAACAAGTGACCTGCTGGAAAGTAATTCGAAAGGATGAAAGTATGAGTGCAATTGAGGCGGTTGTAACAAATGTACGCGATGCAGTTACCGAGCAGGAATGGCAAACGCGCGTAGACCTCGCCGCGTGCTATAGACTCGTTGCGCAATACGGATGGGACGATTTGGTGTTCACGCACATCTCAGCGCGCGTGCCTGGGACTGACCATCACTTTCTGATCAATCCTTACGGAATGATGTTCGACGAGATAACTGCCTCGAACCTTGTGAAGATCGATCTCGCAGGAAACATCGTGATGCCAAGTCCTTATCAGATCAATCCGGCCGGTTTCACCATTCACAGTGCGGTACACGCAGCTCGGGTAGACGCACTGTGTGTAATCCACCTGCATACCGACGAAGGCATCGCAGTCTCAGCGCAAGCCGACGGATTGTTGCCGATTTCACAACAAGCGCTGTTTGCGCTGTCGTCACTCGCGTATCACGACTACGAAGGACTCGCATTGAATGAGGATGAGAAACCACGACTGGTCCGTGACATCAGCGATAACACATCTCTAATCCTTCGTAATCACGGCCTGCTGACGGTCGGGAAGACAGTTGCCGATGCGTTTCTCGCGATGTTTCTTCTCCAGCGCGCATGTAAGATTCAACTACTTGCGCAATCGGGCGGCAAACAACTAATTCGTATTGGCGACGAGATCCTCGCCGGCGTTCCTCAACAGGTCGCAATAGTGACAAACGGCGGCGGCGGTCGTTTAGTCTGGCCGGCACTCTTACGAAAGCTGGATCGAATCGACTCGAGTTTCCGCAACTGAACCCTTTAGACTTCGCCCCCAGAGCCTCGGCGCGTTCGCGACGGCGCTTTTCTTTACCTGCGAGCTTCTTTAACCTCGTAATCTACCGAAGGGTTGATCTCTTCTACCGGTGTTCATTCTGTAATTGGTTCCGCATGCGCGAGACAAACATCCGCTTCGCTATTCCCAACGACGCAATTGCTCTTGCAGCGTTGCGTCTCGAACTGCGATCGCACCCGGGAGAAAACGTAGAGGATGAAGAACCATTTCTGAATCGCTGCGTAATCTGGATGGAAAATGCTCTGCAGCAACCGCATTGGCGGTGTTGGGTAGCCGAGGAGAATCAGGTGCTGGTCGGCGCACTTTGGTTACAGGTAGTCGAGAAAATCCCGAACCCTACGTCGGAAGAGGAATCGTTTGCGTATATTACGAACTTCTTCGTCAGTGAATCTGTTAGAGGGCAGGGTGTTGGCTCGCGAATACTGACAAATGCGCTGAAGTGGTGTCGAGAACAGAACGTACATGCAGCAGTTCTTTGGCCCACGCAAAGAAGCCGTTCTTTGTATGAACGCCACGGTTTTTCTAGGCCAAACGATTTATTAGAAGTTGTTTTTGAAGCGACACAAGCTTCAGCTGAGGAGCGTCGGAGAGATTAGCCCTCTCGTGCTTATGCTCCAGCCACTTCGCTAAATCGCATCCTTGGAGTGCGCCAGGTTGGCTCACTCCAAGGAGTTGCACGATGTCTGTTATTTAACGTTTTGTGTTATCTACTGATCCCGCGACCTGTTTTTGCCTGCAGCTCTTCAATCCGCTTAGCAGCCTCGGCCTTTGTCAAATTCAGATCGACTTCTTCGCCCGCTTCATCAGCGAGAGTCTGAAGATACGAACGTTGTGCACCTGTCATTTCTTCGTCGCCTGTCCTCCACTCATCCGGATCCTTAATCATGTTCGACGGTTCTCTATCAGACATAGTTCTTTGACTCATAATCCCGACCTCCTGGTTCATACAAATTTGACAGTCGAACTTCACTAAACTGTTGCAGCAATGCAACAACATTTCAAAGGAGGGGCTGGCAGTAAGATCACATCGGGCCTTTCATTGGGTAACACCGCGGGAGTGATGTTTCAATTAGCTTGACTTACCGGGCTGACATTTAGGAGATTGCGCGACAACAGGAGGTTTTTCTTATGGTGCTCAGGATCGATACGGAACGAAACGAAATCAAAGCACTCCAACAGGTCACCGCGTGGCGCGGTAAGAACGTACTGGAGATCGGCTGCGGTGATGGGCGTCTTACTCGCCGGCTCGCCCGTCTGGGTGCATACATCGAAGCAATTGATCCAAGTCAGGATTTGATTAGAACGGCCCAGTCCCAACTCCCTAAAAGTTTTGCCTCGAGAGTCCGTTTTCGGGTTGGTAGCTCCGCACGACTCGAATACCCACGATCTCATTTTGACCTCGTATTGTTCTCATGGTCTTTGTGATGAGTAACACCCAGGGGCATGGTCCATGCCCTTCGCGAAGCACGGCAGGTACTCAAAAAGAATGCGACGTTGCTGGATCTGCGTCCTGCTCCAGTACATCGCAACGTCGGCATTGTTGAGAACGGCTCTTATAACGCCTTAGGGAAGATGCGGGAATGGTTCAAGGACGATTACGTAGCAACTCGAGCCGTCGTTCAGGTTATCGAATCCGGCTTGTTCAAACTGGAAAGACGCATCCGTTTCCAGTGTACGCGAAAAATGGACCGGATCAGTGAATTTGAAGAGTGGTTAGACGACTTTGTTGGGCGGGGCAAAGGGCCATCGCATGATTGGCTGGTGCACAGAGTTGACAGGTCGCTGGCATCACGAAGTAGAAAAGCAAAAATCATCGTTCGCGCTCCGGTCGATCTTCGTATCCTAACGAAGATCTAACTCCGATCGGTTGAGATTCAATATTGAATTACAGAGTGAATGGTGCGATACGGCTCCGCGGGAAATCGGATTAAAGAGCGCCTCGGCCAATTCAAAGCGCCTCCAAGCGCCGTTGTAAGTGATCAGTAATAGCCGCAGCACTTAGCGACCCGTCGACGGTGAGAGGCTCGCCGAAGCTTACCGAGACCAGGTCTTTAGGTGCGAAGTATTGTCTGCGCTGTTTCAGTTCATAAAGACCGCGCAGTTTTACAGGCACAACCGGAATGGCAAGCTCCGCGGCCAGCAATCCAATACCCGCCTTGAAGTTGCTCATATGCATCTGGCCCCTTGGGGCCCGCTCACCCTCCGGAAAAACGAGCAAGCTGAAATTGCGCTGGACGCACTCGGCCGCATACTCGAAACTCCGCCGAAATCCGCTCTTCTTCGGCAACGGAAACACATGAAAAAAACTCGTCACCAGTAAAAACTGAAGCAAGAGTCTCAGTCGTGAAACCCGACTCGTACCCGTCGGTGGATGCAGCCAGCCGCGCAAGCGCTCACCTTCCATCGCAATCGCCAAACGATGTCGCAAACGCATAGGCAACGCCACGAGAATCAGTGCGTGATCTGCAAGTGTAACGTGGTTCGCAATAAACAGAGACGGTCCTTTGAGATCTTTGACGTTCTCTAGACCCCTGACAGTGGTTCTACTCATCGTATAAGTAATCGGCAGAACGATCGTATAAAACAGAATTGCTCGAAGCCATGTCATAGGAAATCGGTGAGACCAGACCGGGTAAGAATAAGGTGTTGAAGCGTCCGCGAGCTCGCCTCGAATAATTCGCTCGACGTCGCCAACGGTCGTTGCCTCTGTGAAAGCGGATTCATCAATGTCGACCTGAAATCGATCCTCCAGCGCAGCCAGCAATTCAAGGCGCCCCAGAGAATCGAGTTTTAAATCGTTAGTTAACTTCAGTGACGCCCGATTTATCTTCGGGGCAGCTCCGCCACTAATTCGCGCAGCCTCCGAAAGGATGAAATCGCATGCTGCGCCATGAAACTGAGATCCTGATTTGGCAAACTCGCTTTCGATACGTGCCGCAACTTCCCTTTTTAATATCTTCTGCGTGGAAGTGAGCGGAAACTCTGGGGCATTCCAAACGTGCCAACGTCGGATACGCTGATATTCCGCGAGACTTTCATTCGCATGTTCAATAATTCCTTCCACGTTTGCATCGGAGCTGTTCAGGATGAGTACCGCGAGGGGCTCATCACCATGTGTGCCGTGCCGGTTGATGACGCAACTCGACTTTATTTCCGGCTGCCGATTAAGAACTTCTTCGATGTCTTCTGGATAGATGTTCAACCCTGCGGCAGTGACTATCACATCCTTGGCCCGCCCCTTGAAATGTAGATTGCCCGTTTCATCAAATGTTCCGATGTCTCCCGTATGAAACCACTCATCATTAGTTTTTTCTGAAGGTACACTGGTCCAATAACCGGGTGAAATGCTTGGCCCCCGCACAACGATCTCTCCGCCCTCCTCCAGTTTTACTTCTGTGCCCGGTATTAACTTCCCGATAGATTTCCCACTCGCTTTGAACGGATGAGTAACAGAGACAATTGATGCAGTTTCCGTCATTCCGTACCCCTGCAAAACTGCAAATCCCAACCTCCGCCAAAATACATACGTGCCCTCTTCGAGTGTTGCGCCTCCTGATAGGAATGCCCAAAACTTGCGCCCAAACATGCGGTGAATTCTGCGAAACTTCCACCACTGCCGCAAAGCGTTTAGATTCTGAGCTGTCGCGAGTTGCTTCCTGAGTTGGTCTCCTTCGCCGCGTTCAAGCCAACGCCGCAAAGACTCGAGCATGCGCGGCACAAGTACGATCACGGAAATGCGGTTTTTGCGTGTGCGCTCCACAATGTCAGCGGGATTCAAACTGTCGTGGAAGTGAACTTCGCCGCCCAGCAATTGCGGGACAAAGAGACCCATGAACTGTCCAAAGACATGGCTCAATGGCACGAGATTAAGAAAACGGATTGGATGTACGAACCGCTCCCATTTCAAATACCTGGCAATCTCGTGTTCCAGTGGCAACAGGTTCGCGAGCAGGTTGCCGTGAGTGAGCATCACACCTTTCGGCGCTGAAGTTGTGCCTGATGTAAAGATGATTTCTGCGAGTGTTGAATCCCGTAAAGCCGGTGAAGCTAGTGGATCCGTAGACTGTGATTTGACTGTATCCGAAAGCACGTCAAGCGCGAGTAACGGCAACGGCAGCCCCTTGACGCCCCTGCCCTCGCGGTCGGCTATTGCCAACTTCGCACCGGTCTGCTGTTGAACTGAGACAGCAAATTCAGCGCTGCTTTCCTGATCAAGCGGAACTACAACCGCACCAACCGATAAGATTGCCCAAAAGGCAGCTGCCCACTCCGGAGTATTGGCGCCGCATAAAATAACCCGATCGCCTTCGGCGATTCCGCGCACCTGCAACTCGCGAGCAGTTTGTCGAATAGTCAAAAGAAGATGTTTGTAAGACCAGCGGATGAACCGAAGTCCGCGGCGATGTGAGAACACTATTGCGGATCCGCGCAGAAGGTAATCGTCCAGATACGCGAGAAGTGACTGACGAGTTAATGACTTGTACTGCATTAAGAACTACGAACCTGTATCGTTCAACATGTAACTTCTTTATGAAGTTTAACGCTGATCTTCCGACGAGCACATCCGCATTCCATGTGCGGTATGGCACAATGTTGACCAGCAGCGAGAGTGGCGTAAGACACTCCAGACATTTTTAAAAGTGTAAATGTGGTCTGGGAGTAACCTAATCGCTGACCTCAACGGCAAAGCATGGTTTTCAAAGAGTACGATTTGGCTGTTTTTGTATCGCACCGGTACCAGGCTGTCAGTACCAGGGAAGAAAGTGGCGAAGAGAGTATAAGGCTGCTGAACCCAATCCCAGCTGGTTACTGTCGCGTAGGGCCGTCTACATTGTCACAGTTATGGGAGTCATATGAAAATAGGACGAATTAGTGCGATTTCTCGTTATCCGGTTAAATCGATGGCTGGTGAATCATTAGATGTTGCGAGGCTAACCTGGCACGGCATAGAAGGTGATCGTAGGTTCGCTTTTCGTCGACTCAATGACAACAGCGGGTTCCCATGGCTGACAGCGAGCAAACTACCGCAGTTGCTCCTCTATAAACCATTTGGAGTTGACAGCAACACTGGCAATGCAACCCACGTTTGTACGCCGGACGGGAAAGAATATGAACTCCGAAGTGATGAACTACGGGAGGAGATTTCGAGCCGGTACGGCGGGAACGTCGAATTGATGAATCTTAAACATGGCATCTTCGACGAAGCCTGTATTTCGGTAATCAGCCTGGGTACATTACATTGTATTGAGCGCGAATCAGGCAGAAACGACGGCCATCGCAGATTTCGGCCGAATGTTGTCATCCAAACTGACAGTGCCCGGCCATTTCAGGAAGACAGTTGGGTGGGCCGCACATTGACATTTGGTGAAGATAACAGCGGGGTAGCCATCAGCGTCACCATGCGGGATGAGCGATGCGTCATGGTTGATTTTGACCCGGACACAGCCGAGCGACACTCTGAGGTGATGAAGACTGTTGTTCGTATCAATGAGAATTTCGCCGGCGTCTACGCCACCGTAGTCAAGGTGGGCGAACTTCGTGTCGGTCAAGTTGTGACCTTGGACGGTACGACTTACTGACGCGCATCAGCGCCGTTGCACAATACGCCACCACTTTTAACGCGAATCGCTGGAATCTGGTTACAGCTGCTGCAGCAGTAGTTGTCTGAAAAAATCAATCGACGCTGAGACACTAGGTATCATTTTTGCGGATGGCGCGCACGTTTGACGTGATACGACTTTTCCCTCGAAGATGAATAGTATTGCTTTTCGAAACTTCGACGGCCAAGCGCAGAAACCGCGGATGAGACACTTGAAAGGTAATTGGATCGGAAGAGATAACTGTGCCGTGCGCCTTTGACGCATACAAAGTTGAGATTGTTTGCAGCCGACAACGACGCTGACAAGCAAACCATCTGGGTTGCGAGAGTTAGCCGGCAGGTTGTAAAAGGTCGGCTCTGTGAATACTCTTCCCGGGCTTGCCTGCTTGGCAAGTTCGCATTAATCTAGCAGCGCAGTGTAACGTGCGCTCCCGATATTTGACCACGCAATTCCCCCACATCTCTCTCCGAACTCTCCCGGCTTCTTAGCCACGTCTCCCATCGGATCACTACAGTTCGTCCAGCTGTCGGATGCCTCAAGCGTGAATTCTCTTCTTCGCCGTGGTTCCTCAGCTTGATAAAATTTTTTACTAAAACCTTTTATGCTTCGCGCACCCTACAGTTTTTCGGAGAATAGCTTGCATGCCGCTGGCTTCCATACTTATTCGTCTTCCAAGGGAGTACCTACAATGAAAGTATTCTGCCCAGAACATAAGAGAGGCTTTTTCGCGCCTCGACACAATCCCATCAAATGCGAGAATCGTGGCCACTTACTAGGTGAGCTCGATTTTGCAGGTGAGGGTAAGTCTTCTTTTCAGTCTCAATGGCAGTACTGCTGCAATTGCGAACACTTCTGTTTAATCGACTTCTCCGATCATGGATTAAAACGTTGTCCAGTTTGCACGCGCCAAATTTCAACTCTTTACCTGTGCGATCGGTGCTACACCGTTAGCTTTGAATCTAATACACCACTCCAGACAAAGAACTTTACGCTGACATCAGAAGGTGTTCCGCGACCCTGCTGTCCCGGATGCTTGCAATCTGCTTCTACTGATCTTCGCGAGCACACTTGCGATGAATTGGGCTCATCATTCGTGACGGCTCTCAACTGCTGCCCGGCGTGTCATGAGCGGTTGGATATTGGCCCTTCTTTTCCATCTTCCGTCGGGCCGTATCTCAGACGGACCAGATCCTCAAACAAGGTAAACGTGACGTTTGACTACGAGAGTGCGCTGTTCATGCCGGTGGAAGATGGAGAATTCGTATTGATCAGCAACAGTGACGAGAGTGGTGAAACTTTCGTGCTGCCAAGAACGCCCCGATTGGAAGCGCCGCAACAATTCTATGCGCTATACCAGGATTACTATTACTGCCCTGAGCCGGATGCAGGTGAAATAGTCATTTTGAAGCCAATGGTTGTTGTGCAACGAAATGATGGGTGGGAAATGACTTCCTCCGGCGTTCTCGAGGTGCGTGATGCGAAGCCGGCAAGGCGCACGACGCCTGTGGTCACTGCTCCGACACCTGCAGACCTTCCTGTTAGAGAAGCACCTCAGCCCGCAACCAGGCGAACAGAAGAGGCAGTGGTCCATTGCACCGAATGCGACGAGCCAATAGAGAAGAGATATGCATTCTGTTGGCACTGCGGGCATCCACGGCCGACGCCAAATGAATCCTTAATGCGACCACACACGAGGTTAGTGGTATCCACCGCCGAACCAGACGAGCAGCCGGCGCCTGTGCAATTCGAGAAGCGATCGACTGCCTCCATATTCTCGTCAATCTCGCCAGAAGTGCCGCAGCCAGGATTGCGATCGAACGGATCTGTTCTGAGACTATTTTCAATTACCGGCGGCGCATTGCTGGTTGGAGCGGCGGTACTATTCGGACTGAGATACACAGGAGCGGGTCCAACTCCAACAGCAGCAACGGTGACCGAGATAAATACGCGAACATTCGACGTATCGTCTGTCAAGGAAGGTCCGACGGGGGCTGAGATGAACCCGCCTTCGCCGCGCGTTGCAATGTCAACCACCGAGGACAATGAGCTTTCGCGCTTGCGCGAGATGCGAGTAGGTGCGAAAGCTTCAGATCGATCGCAAGTGCTTCAAAGTTTTTCCAAAACGGAGGCGAAGTATGCATTCGATTATCGCTTTCCCTATGAGCGCGCGCGAATGGTGACCGTAGACCACAAAAAGAATTTTCATGAACAAGCATTTGCGGCGCTAGCGCGCGCAGCAGAAAAAGCAATTAGCAGCGGCAAGGCCGGGGAGATGCTGGAGAATTTGAATAAAGACAGCAGTGGCGATTTTCAGAAGTTATCGCACGGGCATCGTGAATGGGAACAACTACAACGAGCGTTGAAGAGTAACGATGCAACTGAGCTCAAAGTGAGTGAAGCCTTTTAGCCTTGCCCGCGGTTCCACGGATTACAACAATCATTTTCAGTTCTCTACATCAGGTCATGACCAAAAAGGCTGCCAGGAAAGGTCTACTTACCGCTCTTTGAGCTAAGATCTTTTTATATTGGTCATCACAGACCCCAGTCAAACGCTGGCATTTGGAAATGTACCTGCAGTTGCTCCTTGCGGAATCGCGAGGCGTCTGACGCGGGCGAAATGCACCGAGCCCACACCACCCGCGATCGGCCGGCAGCCGCAGTTTTCTCGGAGAATCTGCAATCTCACCCAATCATTGCGAGCAGTTGCTATTGATTTGTTCGTTGAGCAGTTGTGAGAGAAAGCAGCCTAATCGCCGCCGGCTCCGGCGCGGATGTGCTCGTCGCGAGTGTCTACAGAAGCTCTTTCGGCCACAGGCTCTGTTGGCGGGTTGCGCCGTGGCTTTTTCACGGTACGAACCAGACTGGAAGAAACTCTCGCCGTGGCACCCGCCAATCTTCGCCACCGTGATGTCAAACGCAAATCATCAAGCAAAGAATACGCTACAGGTGTGGCAATCAGGGTCAACAACAGCGACAGCGTTTGCCCACCAATAACAACGATCGCGATGGACCGTCGCTCCTCAGCACCTGGACCCGCGCCAAGTGCCAGCGGCAACATACCGGCGACCAACGCGAGCGTCGTCATCAGGATCGGACGCAGTCGGTCGCGATTCCCCTGCATGATCGCTTCTGAGCGTTCCATTCCCTTTGCCCGCAGGCTGTTCATGTGATCGATCTGCAGAATTGCATTCTTCTTAACCACACCAAACAACACCAGAATGCCAAGCGCTGAATAAAGGTTCAAAGTGTCGCCGGTGCCCCACAACGAGAGCAGTGCAAACGGCACCGACAAGGGAAGGCTCAGTAGAATCGTCAGAGGATGCACGGTGCTTTCAAACTGTGACGCCAAAATCATGTACATGAAGATCACTGACAGAATGAATGCCCAGATAAACTCTGTGAAGGTCTTTTCCAGTTCACGCGCGCGACCTGACACGCTGGTAGTGTAGGCTACGGGAAGATTCATTTCGGCGACGCTCTTTCGCAATGCATCGATTCGATCGGCGAGGGCGTAACCCGGCGCCACTGAAGCACGCATCGACACCTGTCGCTCACGATCGAGACGGTCGATTCGGGATGGGCTTGTATCACGCTTGATCTTTACCAGGTTATCCAATCGAACCAGCCCGCCATTTGACGACGGTACATAGAGCCGGCTAATCGTTGCCAGGTTGTTACGATCAGATTCCGTGAGTCGCAACTGGACATCATAATCTTCGTTGATCGATTGATCTCTAAATCGCGAGGCCTGTTCTTCCCCACCAACCATCAGGCGCAGGCTGGTTGCAATGTCAGACGTATCGACTCCCAGATCCGCGGCGCGATCCCGATCTATCTGCACTCGAAACTCCGGCTTATTTAACTTCAACGTGGTATCAGCATCGACGATGCCGCCAATTTGCTTTGTTCGTTCAGCCAGGTCGTCGGCATAACCGGCCAGGGCGACGAGGTCTGGTCCACGAAAAACGAAATCGATATCAGTCCGGCCGCCAGCTCCGAAATTAAACGACTGAGCGTTTCGCACACCGACGCGCATTGGTGAGTATTTCTGCAGCCGCTTGCGGACCTCAGTCATTACATCCTGTTGCGTGTAGTTTCCCTTGAATGCGTTGAAAGGGTGACCGGCCCTCAACTCTGTCCAGAAGCGTCCGAAAGACAGTGTTCGCTCCTGGTGCGGTGCAATTCGAACATACGCGCCACCCTGGTTGACGCCACCAAGAAAACTTCCGCCAACAGATGACAAGACAAGTCGAACACCGGGCGTGGAGGCGATTTCTTTTTCTACCGAAGCCATCGTCTCGTTCATCACTGCCAGATTTGTTCCCTCCGGGCCATTGACACTTACTTCAAACTCCGCTTCATCGACATTTGTCGGAATAAACTCCTGCTTGACCGCGCGATAGAGCGGCACGCTCGAAGCGATCACCAGTATTGCTACCACCGCAACCGCGAGTCTGTGGTTCATTGCAAACGTCAACAAACGAATGTATGCAGCGTCGATATATCGATAAAAGCCTTTGCGGGATGCCGGCGCGCCATGTCCGCCCTTCGCATCACTCACGCGAATCAGACGCGAACTCATCATTGGCGTCAGGGTGAAGGAAACAAGCAAGCTAACAAGAATCGCTACCGCGGCGGTGATTCCAAACTGGTAAAGAAACCGGCCCGAGATCGAAGACATGAAGGACACGGGCAAGAAGATGACAACCAGCGACAAAGTAGTCGCGAGGACCGCAAGACCAATATCCTTGGTAGCTTCGCGTGCGGCCTCTTTGGGATCAATTCTCTTCTCCTCAATAAAGCGGAAAATATTTTCCAGGACCACGATCGCGTCGTCGATCACTACGCCAACCATCAACACCAGCGCCAGCATCGTCACGCTGTTCAGGGTGAAGTTAAGCGCGCGCATCATGCCGAAGGTAGAAATTACGGAACACGGGATGGCGACTGCAGCGATGAAGGTCGACCGCCATGAGCGCATAAACAACAGCACGACCAAACTTGCAAGAATGCTGCCCAATACCAAGTGTTTCTGAATTTCATGCAGCGCAGCTTCAATGTAGCGGGATTGATCGCGAATGACTTCGAGCTTGACGTCATTTGGAAGTTGCGCTGCAACGCGAGGCAGGGCAGCCTTGATACCTTTAATTACTTCAATCGTGTTCGATCCGGATTGTCGCCGGATGTCAAGCGTTACTGTGGGAACACCGTTAAGTCGCGCCAACGATCGCTGCTCTTTCGTTCCATCTTCAACGCCTCCAACATCTCGCAGGCGAACCGGCGAGCCATTAACATTGGCAACAACTAGATCTTCAAACTGGCGCGGATCGGTGTAGCGACCAAGGGTGCGGAGTACTAGCTCTTCTTTCCCAGTGGTGACATTGCCCCCAGGTACATCAGTGTTCTGTCGCTGCAAAGCCTGACGAACTGCAGTGATTGGAATCTGGTATGCCGCCAACCGTTCGGCGTCGATCCAAACATTTATCGCGCGGTTCAGACCTCCGACGATGCGAACTTCTCCCACTCCTGCAACACGTTCCAACTGAACGCGCACCGTTTTGTCTGCGAGTTCAGTCAACTCGCGGAGTGAACGATCGGCGGATAGAGAAATCGTAACTACAGGAGTGCTGTCGTTGTCGAATTTTTGGACGACTGGCGGATCAACGTCTTGCGGCAAACGCCGGCCGAGCGTGTTAACGCGGTCGCGAACGTCCTGCGCTGCGGTTTCGAGATTTCGATCCAGTTTGAATGTTGCAATGACAATCGAGGTGCCCTCGCCAGAAACCGACCGCAATTCATCAATGCCGTCAACAGTGTTGACTACGTCTTCGACCTGCTGTGTGACTAAGGATTCAACTTCCTCGGGAGCAGCGCCCGGTAAGCTAGTTCGGACGCTGATGGTCGGAAGATCGACTGACGGAAAACGATCGACACCTAGCTTGAAGAATCCAGCGACGCCGACGACAACCAGCGAAAGCACGATCATCGTTGCAAACACCGGTCGTCGGATACAGATTTCAGCTAACTTTTGCATGTCGAGACTTAATTGACCACTTCGACAGGCTGGCCAGACTGCAGGTTGCCCGGGTCGACGATCACTTTTTCACCGACGTTGACGCCAGCCATGACTTCGGTCCAGTCGCCATTACGCCTACCAGTCGTAATAGGCTTCTCCAACGCCTTGGCGTTTTGCACGACGATCACTTTATCGATTCCCGCAAACGTAACAATCGCACTATTCGGAACTGTCACGGCCATCTTTGCATCGTTCGTCACAATTTCTGCGTGCGCAAACGATCCCGGTCGAAGCTTTCCGTTGTTACGAACATCTGCTTCAACCAGTAACATCCGGTTCTGTTCGGCGATCACGGGACTGAGGCGTTTGATCTGACCGACGTAGACATTTGCATCTCCTTCAACAGTTACGCGGACACTCTGACCGGTTTGGATATTATGTGCATCTCGCTCGGGAACTTCTGCCTTCAACCGGAGTGGGTCCATTCGCACGATGTTGACCACAGGAGCGCCGGCAGCCAAATACTCTCCTACGCTCGAACGCTTTTCCTGCACGATTCCGGCCAGCGGAGCAACCACGGCGGTGTCTTTCAACTGTTGTCGCGCTAAGGCCAATTCAGAACGTCGCTGGGCCAGCATGCCCTGTCTGTTTCGAATTTCTTCATACGCATCCTGATACCGACCCTCGGCCACCTTGTAGGTTGCATTTGCGGAATCGAAGTCGGCCTTGGCAATCACACCTTGTTCCACCAACCTGGCCGCCCTGTCTCGACTGAAGCGCGCTTCATCAAGAACAGCACGAGCCTGGCGCACGGTAGCAGTTTGCTCAGGATCAACTTTGTCGTCTGTCCCGTCGGGCGCAAGTCCCAGCCGCGCCCGTGCTTGCGCGAGTGCAGCGTCTGCTTGTTGAACTCTAATGTTGTAATCCTCAGGTTCGATCTGCGCAATCACCTGCCCCTGATGGACAACACTTCCGAGATCCACCGAAATTGCCTTTAACCTGCCGGGCACTTTCACGCTTACAGTAGTTTGATCGTAAGCAGCAAGAGTTCCGTTGGCAGTTACGGTTTCGCCGAACGGTGTCTCGACAACTTCTGCCGTCTTCACCTGTCTCGCAGCGTTGTTGTCCCCCGGCCGGCCTTGTTTTGCGGAAGCCGGATAGTCGCTCTTGCAAGCGACAGACGAAATCAGAATGACCGCGAAAATGATTGCCGCAATTGGGCGCAATTTTCCATATCGAACTGGAGGGGGAGTGACTGTGAAAGACATCGGCTCCAATTTAGAACACAGTGATACCTCGTTCCAAGTGGGGCAGCGCGATTAAGGCCCAGCTTTACAAAACTTTACATTAGTTCAGTTTTGAAGTGCGCCGGCGAAGCGAAGCGCTGCGCGTGATATCCGTGTCCCACGACGCTGGCCCCTCGGGTTTAAGAATTACTTCCCGAAGCTCTTGCGAAAAAGATACGACAGCTTCACAAAGAATGTGCGGCCATTGCGTCGGAACCCGGGTTCCAGTCGACTCGTAAAAGGACTGTAACCATTCCACGTCAAATCATCGTTATAGCCCACATAAAAAGCGGTACCTGGATTCGGCGTCCAACCGATAAGAAACTGTCCCTTCGCATTCGAGCCAAGGGTCTCGTAGTCAATGCGAGCCCGCGCAAAAATGAAGCGTGTAAACTGGTATGTTGAGTGGAGGGAGTAGATGTTCTCTTTGAATGCAAGGAGGTGGGTATCATTTCTCACTAGCCGATTCAACGTATAATTGAGCGACAGATTGAGCGCGTCGGTAGGTTGATATCCTGCGTTGATTTCAACATCCCAAAAACTTCCGGGACCTGGATCAAGTGGCGCATCGGGATTTGCGAGCGCTGCCGGACTGACTCGTGGATACTTAGCGCCCCCACCAAAATCGAGGTCGAAAGAGTTTCGACTATGCAGAAGGAAGACATTCACTGAATACTTCTTGCTGGGATGCGAGCCTGCAAAAAGATAAGGTGTCGCTTGTTTAGTCGAGCGCTCAGAATCACCAAAGAACGAACCAGCCTGTGTTGGCGTGCGCACAATACCGAACTCTTCCTCAAACAAACGTTCATAGCCACCAACGAAACCAACTCCCACGTAAGTGTTTCGCTGGAAACTGACTTGAACGTTCCCCTCATTCTCCATATTCTGACTGCGTCCCTGCCAATCGAAGCTGATGCGACTTGAATTGGAAAGGTGCCAATTGATGATCTTCGCCTTTGGTTTGGGTTCAGAGTTGTAGCCAAAACTAATGTTTTGGTTGTTAGTATTGGTTCTTCGAGTGAATCCTACGTCGGCTCGATAATTCCGCGAGCGCCCGCCAGCATCCAAACCAATAAAAAAATGACGGCCCTCTTTGCTAAAGTTGAACGAGTATCCAAAACCATTTCCGGTCCGATAAAAATCACGGGTGAGTCCGCCCGAATCGCATGCGCTTCCCGACGACGGTAAATAGAGATTTGCGCGAGGATCCGAGAAGCAGCGGCGTGAACTACTGCCAAGAACCTGAAAATTAATGACGGTTTGCGGATTGATCTTCAAACGACCGTCGAAACCAGCGAGTTGATTATGCTTCTCAATGAAATTGTAAGTCGTCGCCAGAAAACCGATGCTCGATTCCCTGCCGACGTCTCGCTTTATGCGCAACACTCCGATATACGCATTCTTGTTGACAAATCGAGCAATGGTCGGAAATGTTGTCGGATCGTTCCGTTCATCACGACTGAAGTTTCCGGGCGCGTTATCGCTTGCAAGAAGGATCCCAAAAGTGTTGCGCCCAGTCTTGCCGGTTAGTTTTATGGCAACGTCCGGATCGACGATCGCGCGCGTATGGACCGCTTGAAGATCGGTCTTAAAAATGTCGATTCCTTCAAGAAAGAACGGACGCTTTTCCTCAAAAAAAATCGGAAAGCGTTGATTCGCCAGTACGACTGTTTGGTCTGCTTCGACCTGCGCGAAATCTGGATTCACCGCCATGTCCAAGGTCACCGTCGGAGTTACCCCATATTTCAAAGTTACGCCGACATCGGCTTTCAAAGGTTCGTTAAGAAGTCGGCCAGGATCGAGCAGAGCCGGGTTTGCTGCTAAATCAACAGGGGATAGAGCATTCACTCTTCGCCCGGTTTCCGAAAACGTCACGCTAGGAATCACTTCGAGCGTTCGTTCCGACGAAAGCCCTTCCAGACCTGTCAAATGCGCCTCCTGCGAGAGCAAGCTCGACACATCGCGGCTTATCGGTACCCACGAATCGATCTCATCGTTGTTCCGGTCAATGTTCCGCCACAGGTGGAAACCCCATAGCTTGTCTTTACCGGCAACGTACCGCAGTGACTTAAAGGGAATTGCCACTTCAAGCATCCATCCGTCAGCGGTGAGCGTTCCCTTTGACTCCATTACGACGTCAACGCTGAAGTCGGTGTTGGAGCCTTCGGTCATAATCCCATCTTGCTGCACACCGAGAGGATTCCAGCCTAAGACGTAGGCCTTGCGTCCATCGTTAAATGTGTCGAGAAAGATTCGAACATTGTCTTCGCCGAATACTTGATCTCGGCTGGCGACAGTCGCATGTATTTTGGAAGGCTCGTCGTAAGCGTGGAAAGCGAGATAAAAGAACCTGGAGTCGTAACCCAAAAAAGCCTCGGAAGGCTCTGTGGGCGCAATGTTGTCGCCCGGGCTGGTTTGGTAGAAGTCTTTCAGCAAAACTGCCTGCTTCCACTCACCCGGCTCAACCTTTCCGTCGATTACTGGAGGTTTCTCGAGCCGAGGGATTACGAGTGGCTTGCTCTTTTCAGGCGGCACGACTACGCGGTTTCTTCGGTTACCAACGGCTTTACTGGATGCCGCTGCGGGGGTAGGTGAAGATGCCGGAGCGGTTGAGGCTAACTTGTCAGAGGTTTGTCCGCTGCTACGCAAAAATGCGCCAGCGAGAACAAAACAGACGAAAATGAACTTTTTCATGAAGCCACGCTCAGCAGCAAACAGTCTACAGAATCCCCGGGGTTATACGCCGTAATGTAAAAATTCTCTTTGCGTGGCAAGCCATCAACTTCCAGTTAGGAGAACGATTTCACATTCATATGTTTAAGCGCGGTTTCGCCGGCTGTTAAGAATGGCTTCGGTTCGGTTTTCCACTCATCTCTGCGGTGCGAGCCTAGGTCGGAACACGGAGGCCCGATAAAGGAATCGTTAAAAACTTCTACGGAAGAGATACGACATCTTGATAAAAAACGTTCGTCCGTTCCGTCGAAAGCCGGGTTCCAACTGCCCCGACAACGGACTAAACCCATTACGATTCAAATCGTCGTTATAACCAACGTAGAAAGCGGTGCCCGGATTAGGGGTCCAGCCCAGCAGAAACTGTCCCTTGTAGTTTGAGGCAATCGAATCAAAATCAACGCGACCACGCGCAAAGAAAAACCGAGTAAATTGATAGGTCGTGCGCAGACTCACAATGTTCTCATCGAAAGCTACGCGATCCGTGTCGTAGCGGGTTAACCGTTCCTTCGTATAACTCAACTGCGCGTTTAGGGCGCCGATTGGCTGATACGTAAACGTTCCGTCGAAGTGCCAGAAACTACCCGGACCTGGATCTTGTGGCGACCTACAAACCGCTGGGATGTTTCCGTTGCACAATCCAGCAGCGTGTGCCTCAGCTGCGGCTAAGGCCGGTGGACTGACACGAGGGAACCTCGGTCCCGCGCCAAAATCAAAATCGAGTGCTCGCCAAATATGATTGACGAACATGTTGAAGTTGTATTTCTTTGACGGCGTTGCGCCGGCAAACATGTAGATGCCGTGGTTCCCTGCTGACCGCTCGTTGTCGTCGCCCGCAAACGTACACGTGTTGTTTACTGCACAGTTCGATCCCGGTTGTCTCTTGAGTCCAAACTCACTTTCGAATACACGTTCGTAACCTGTATCGACACCGAAGCCGAGAAATCGCTGCTTACTAAACGTGAGTTGCAGTTGCGACTCATTGTTGAAGTTTTGCGAGCGACCCTGCCAATCGAAGTTGGCTGAAAAATCTGTGTAGACCCGCCATGAGATTAACTTCGCCTTGGGTTTAGGTTCAGAGTTGTAGCGAATGAACCAGTTGGGATTGTTCGTGTTAGTACGTCTATTGAACCCGACGTCGGCTCGGTAATAACGAGTACGTCCAACCATTGAAAACTCATGACCGAAATGCCGCCCACTCTGGTTGTAATCCACCGCGTATATAAACCCATTCTCCTTTCGATCCATCGTTCCGCCTTCTTCAGGAAAGAAGAACGGACGGCGTGAATGCGTTGCCAGAAATTGCCAGCTGAAAGTGGTTTGCTTGTCCAATCGGAAGCGACCATCAAACCCGCCAAGTTCGTTATAACGATCGACGAAGCGGCTGTAAGTACCGAGAAATCCGATGAATGAATCAGACGAACCTATGTCGCGTTTTAGTCGCAGTACTCCAACACTGGCGTTCTTATCGACGAACCGTGGATTTGCACTGGGTCGCTCCTCCTCACTGAAATTGCCGGGGCCATTGTCGGAAGCTAGTAGCAGCCCGAATGTGTTTCGGTCGATTTTCCCTGTTAATTTAACGGCAACATCAGGATCGATAATCGCGCGTGTATGGACCGCAGCTATCTGCGTGTTGAAGATATCGATGCCTTCAAGGAAGAACGGGCGCTTTTCGGAGAAGAAGATTGGGAACCGCTGATTGGCCGTAACGACTAACTGATCTGATTCGACCTGGGCAAAATCCGGGTTGAGGGCGAAGTCGAGAGTGACGGTCGGCGTCAGACTGTATTTCCCGGTCAAGCCGGGGTCAAACTTTGCTGGCTCGTTCACAAACCTGCCGGGGTCCACGACACCTGCGGGATGGTTGGGTGGCAAGGCTGTTTTACGTTTACCCGTTTCTGATAAGGTCAGGCTTGGGATAAGTTCTAAAGTACGCTCGGTAGAGATCCCTTCGAGACCTGTGATGTGGCCTTCCTGTGCGAGCCAACTACTTTTATCCCGATCCAAAGGAATCCACATGTCCAATGAGTTGTTGAGTCGTTTGGTGCGCCGAAAGAAGTGCGCTCCCCAAACCTTATCTTTGCCGGCAACGTAGCGTAGTGACTTGAACGGGATTGCAACTTCGATCGTATACCCGTCACTGCTCACCATTCCTTTCGATTCCATGACAAGATCCAAACTGAAATCTTCACCCTGTCCTTCTGTCCAAATCCCATCAGCCTGTACGCCGAGTGGGTTGAAGTCGAATTCGTATGCACGGCGTTGATCGTTGAAGGTATCGAAGAGAATGCCTACGTAATCGTCATCAAAAACCTGATCGCGCTTCGCAATATTGGCGCGCACCTTGTCAGGTTCATCGAAGCAATGAAATGCTATATACAAGAACTTGCTGTCGAAGCCCAGCCTCACCTCGGTCTTATTTTGTGGGATCAGATTATCGCCTGGCTGGATCTGATAGAAGTCCTTCAGAACGGCAGCTCCACTCCAGACATCCTCATCGATCCGGCCGTCAATTACTGGCGATTTTTCAAATCGCACGAGCCGCACTGGGTTGGCTTTCTCAGGAGGTAACGAAGTGGCGGCCGCCTTGCCGGTCTTGGGAGCAGGTGCAGAATCAGCTGACAGTACTACATTAACGGCAGTTGAAGTTTTCACTTTGGCGTGATCGGCAGATTTTTCCGGAGTGGCGGAAGGAGCGGGCGTAGCTGTTTGGGGAAACGCCGGATAGGCGCAGATTACAATCAGAGCGATCCTTACGAGGGCGGCCTTCATGCGAATATCCCCTATTAGCAGGTTGAAACGAGTTTCCGTAAATGTTTCGAAGCTGCTCGAAAGGTTCCCGCTCAGTTGGACGTAAGCTATCCAAAGAATCTTTCGGAGCGCGTCAAAAAATAGTTAACGTGTCCGAAGAACTATTCGGCCCTCACCAGTATTCAGAACAAAAATTTTCCCACCACTGCCGACGCGCCAGCGCTTGACACGTTGTGAAGGCGTGATGTCTTCTGCCAGGATGAGGCCCTCGTTGTTGATCTCATTGTCGGCGCCAGTTTCCACTGTGAAATTAGACCCTGCCGGAACAATTAAGGAGATTGATCCATCGCCTGTCCTTGCCGACAAAGATTTGAAGTTGCCATCGAGTGAAATTGGTCCATCACCGGTGCGCGCATCGACACTACCTTCAAACGTTGCTACACGGATACGACCGTCTCCGGTGTTCAGTTGAAGCTGCCCCCCGCCATTCGATACTTCAATTGCGCCGTCCCCGGTCCGCAACGTAATGTCGCCACTTACCCCATCCAAAGTCAGCTGACCATCGTCTGAAGCTACGTGCAGCGTTGCCCGTCGCGGCACGTAAAGCTCGAACTCTGCACTCCCGTTCTGGATGTCTGAAGAACGGGCTGTTATCAATACCGTACCGCCCTGCTGTTGCGCATCGATTGTGATCTCTTTGAGATCGCCTTCGTCTGCGGCACGTTTCGTTGCCGTATACGAGACTTCAGATTTATCCCAGCCATGCACCGTCACTGGCCCATCAAAGGTATTGACGTTGATCTGGGCCGGTCCATTAAGCGTAAAACTCTTCGTCTCCTGGTTTGAAAAGCGGCTGTCGTTCACTCGGCCTACACGCACTCGTTTGACGGTCGAGTTGGCCATGCGAAGTTGTTCTCTAACCTGGCGCGACGTTTCCCGTTGAATTTCCGCCTGGGCACGAATCATCTCGAGTTGTGCTTCACGCATTGCAACTTCGACTTCCCGCTGCGCTTCTCGGGCAACACGGGCGGAATCGACTTCGCGTGCCGCGGTTGCTGCGTCAACTTCTCGACTAACCTGTTCATTAATTTCGCGAGCGAGGTCATTTTTCTCCTTGTCCTGGGCTTTGTCCTTTTCTTTGTCTTTATCTGCCTCGTCGAGCGTCATCGAGGTAACTGGACTAAGCACACGCCCGTCCTGAGCATGGGTAATTCGAATGGCGCCATTTACGTTACCCAACTTAATTCGCGGACCACCGCTTCCAATTTGACCTTCAAGGCTGTGGCCTACATATTCGCCGTCGCGCACCTGAAGACCGAAGTCGTTGCTAATACCGCCGTGAACAGTGCTGGCGGTCAAAGAGGCGTTTGCATCTGACGGAATCACGAGAGTGACACTGCCGTTCACTGATTGCAGTTCAATGGGGTCAGAGCCGGCCAGTTGGTTAAAGGTTGCATCCAGTTGCCCGTTGATGGTTGAGAGTTTTGCGGCCGGGTCGAAAGACCCGGCTGTGTTGTTAAGTCATGCGCCATTGAAGGTACGTAAGGCCAGCTCGCCCACGGCGCTGAGAACATCGCGCTTCAC
>JBHEMC010000070.1:0-23345 GCA_046262775.1 Pyrinomonadaceae bacterium
GGTTGAAGGGATGGCAGTGAAAGTTGAGGCGGGGTCGCGCAGCGCTGGACCCCTTCCCGACCTGCGAATTTGTGTAGATGGAGTGGTGCAGGGGTGGATGGCGGTGAATGTTGAGCGGGGTCGCGCTGCGCTTGACCCCTTCCTGACTTGGGAATTTGTGTACCCTTCCTTACGAGAAACTTCAGCAGATTGGGATTAACTCAAAGTTTCTCTTACCGATGCGCTCGTCATTCTTGACGAGATGCAACCGCCGACTTGCGAATTCTTAGCCCCCTGTTACTGGTTTTGTTCCGGTTGCTAATCCAAAATTCTTATTTTGCTGTTGTGATAGAGAATTGATTCGGCGAGGATTCTCAGGTTGATCGGGATCTCAGGAGTTCGGGGATCACGCTCTTTACTGGGAAGTCGGTGATGGGCTAGTAACGCCAGTTCCGCTCTGCAGAATTCGCAGTCACTCAGGTGATAAGAAACCAAAAGCGTCATTTCCCGCGACAAGTTTTCTGCTCGGAAGGATAGGAGCGTAATGGATGACGGGCACATCGACGTCTTTTTAAAACAAACCATTTTCGACCCTATCATCGTAGCCTCAGTCATAGACGCCCGCGCGTCAAAGAGATGCGCTTCAGTGCGAGGAGGAGCCGAGGGCAAGCAGGTTCGATTACCTCACTGATGATGCTTTTTTTGAAACACCTATCTGTTCAGCCGTTACAAAAGCCGAATATACGAATTATTCCAGAAGACATTACCCGTGGGCAGCTTCTTTCTCCAACGAAATCAATAGCTTGTCCTTGGTGTAAAAACTTGTTGCCCAATGATAAAAATCTTGCTACCATGCGTTCGTCAGTAGTTGAGCCAGACAGGCTTTACAGCTGATGCATTCTCCAGGATGCCTCCTGTTCGTGCGGTGTAAAACGGCAATTTGAAACTTTTTGCCAACACTCTATTCCAAGACCAGCACCCGCATCTCCAATTTGCAAAACTGAAATCCCGGCCCCGAAATAAAGTGCAGACTGATCCCTCAGATTAGAGTACCTGATAACCTTTTCATTCGACGGACCTCATGCTGTCGACGACGGACGCCACGCGCCATCACCGTCAGCTAATCCAAACTTCAACTATCCAAAGGCTACTCACAGCAAACTTTACCCGAGACACCGCCTGGGGCGTACACAACGGACAATCTTGTGAAATCCATAAGCGAAGACTTCGAAAATACTTTAGCACCCGCCGCTACTGAAGGTCAGCCGCCGAATATCCGACGAGCCAATGAGCGCCAGCACAAGAGTGCCAAGTGGGTCGAAAGTTTAAAACAGTCGGATGTTAGCCGGCTGTGGTCAGAGCTGCACCGAATCGTCTCTCATCATCCACTGGTACGTGCATCGCGAAATGCCGGATTGCTGATTGAAGAAGGTGCGAGTTCTGCCTATACCGATCTGACGCAAGAGCTGTTTGTGCAACTGCTCAGCAAGAACCGCTTTGAGCATTATCTAGACACCGAGATGACTGATTACGAGATCGAGTGTGAGATCAGTCAGATCGAGCTTACGAATTTGTTGACAGCAGAGCTGCGCAAGCGACACCCGGAAAGTTATCGGCTGGCGCGACGCATCTCGACCATTATCCAATCAAGTTCTAACTTTCGTCGTTTCGACTCGAGTGGAATCGATGATGAGCCGCATCGGCGTCTGGCTGATCGAATCTATGGTTTATCTGAATGGCACGACGGAAAATCGCGACGTGGCTCGCACGAGGTTGAGCAACGCGTGCACATTATTGCTGTAAAGCAACGCGACACTCGCATGGTTGGGTGCACAGGTGACTCTCAAGTTGTGATTAGCAATCCTGACTTGGAAGATTTGATCGTCTCTGTACTTGATGCGATCGATTCGCCTGTTGACGTGCGTACCTTGCGTAGTCTGGTGATGTCACGGCTGCCGGTGATGGACATTTATCTGGTGCCTTTGGACGCCGACGACCACGAAAACGAAGGAAACCAGTTTGAACCGGTTGATCGGTGCGAGAATCCTGAAGAGAGCTTACTAAGGCGCGAATCAGAGCGGGAGGCAGCGGGATTTGTCGACCAGTTTTTGCAGAACCTGCACGAGGCGGTACGTGGCAAAGTAAAGCAATACAATCGTATACTCGGTGTGTTGTGGCATTGTTATTTGAGCACTGAACATTCGACGCAACTGGAAGTTGCGGCGTACTTGGGAGTTTCTGATTCGTTAGTTTCCGACTATCGTCGCCGCATTGAGCAAGAACTGCGTGCCTTATCGTTTGTGGAGGTAGAAGAAGCAAAGCAATTCGAGTTGGCGTTGCGGGAGAAGGTTAAGGGCATAGTGGAGGACAAAATAACCATCTAGTTACGGAAGGTTATAACTTGGACGCTCCAAGGACTGATTTTTTGAGGCGCAGGAGAATTTGCATGTTGCCGCGAGGTACGCGGCTTCTTTTGTTTGTCTTACGAACCTCTTAAAATGACTACGCGCGGACGCGCCCATCGGTCTTTCAGCTTTAGGGCCTCCGGTTCGAACGGGAGCTGCAAATGGTATTAGTTCACCTTACAGAGGCGCTGTTTTGGGCTAGCGTGGCAGTACTCACTTATACCTACGTGGGTTATCTGCTGCTGCTGCTGTTCCTAAATGCCGTGCGTCCGGATCCAGTCCGAAGAGGCTCTCACTCACCGCCGGTAACCGTCATTATCGCAGCATACAACGAAGAAAAAGCGCTCAGAGCAAAGCTGGAGAACACGGTTCAACTTAATTATCCCAAGCACCTGCTTGAAATCATTGTCGCGTCAGATTGTTCGACTGATGGAACCGACGACATAGTGAGAAGCTTTGCAGCAGACGGTGTCGTACTGTGCAGGCAACGGCAGCGACTCGGCAAAACCGCCGCACAGAACGCAGCAGTAGAACGCGCGCGAGGCCAAATTGTATTGTTCTCTGACGCTACAACCGTGTACGAACCAGATGTTCTGACGAGAATGATCCCGTACTTTGCTGATCCTTTGGTGGGCTGTGTAACTGGGCGAGTTGAATATCGAGACCCCGCAGTGTCTGCTGTTGGTCACGGTACGCGTTCTTATTGGGACTACGAATTTAAACTCAAGACTTATGAAAGTTCCGTTAGGTCTCTCATTGGTGTTTGTGGTTGTATGTATGCGGTTCGTAAGTCGGCATACGTGCCTCTCTATCACGAAGCCTGCAGCGATTTTTTGATCGCCACCACGACTGTAAAACAGGGGTTGCGTGCCGTTTACGAACCGGACGCAGTCTGCTTCGAGAATACTAATGACCGATCGAACCAGGAATTCAAAGTGAGAGTCAGGATCATTGCCCAGACGTTGTCGGATCTCTGGCGTAATCGTGAAATGCTTAATCCATTTCGGCAGGGGTTCTACAGTATTGAGTTATTGTCGCACAAACTATTGCGATACTTTGCACCCGTGTTACTGCTTGTCGTACTGCTTTCAAGTGCGTTCCTCGCACGAGTTCACTGGTTTTATTTGTTGTGCTTCGTCGTACAGGCTCTCTTCTATGGCGTCGCATTCACGGGTTGGCTAGTGGAAAGAATTGGCATTACAAATAGATGGATCGCAATGCCGCAGTACTTTGTGATAGCAAACTTGGCGTCGCTCGTTGCTGTTGTTCAGTTTTTTCGAGGCGAGCGCTACGCAAGATGGGAACCACTACGAGAGAACCTACAGTCTCCTGCCGTCGAAATAATTAACCAGGGATCACACGTGTAATGTTGAAGAATGCTCTTTCAATCGATCTAGAGGACTGGTTTTGCGTTCACAATCTGAGCGCTGCTATTCACCGTGACGACTGGGATAGTTGCGAACTGCGGGTACGTGAGAACACTGAAAAGATCTTAACCCTACTTGAGAGGCATAGAACAAAAGCTACGTTTTTTGTGCTTGGGTGGATAGCAGAACGCGTGCCGGATTTGATTCGTGAAGTGGAGCAAAAAGGGCATGAAATTGGGGTGCATGGCTACAACCATTTGTTATTGACGGAAATCACACCGGACGAATTCGATAAAGATTTGCAGAGAGCACTTGACGCGATCACGAAAGCAGGCGTGAAGACCAGGCCACGCGGGTTTAGAGCGCCATCGTTCACCATAGTGGAAAACACTAAGGTTTGGGCACTTCCCATTCTTGAAAAGCACAATTTTACTTATGATTCTTCGGTGTTTCCGATCGGGTTCCATCCAGACTATGGAATAGTTGATTCGCCGCTGCGGCCTTACAAAATTACGGAGAACCTCTATGAGTTTCCTATGAGTGTGCTGGACGTACTCGGTCGTCGCTTTCCTTTTTCGGGCGGGGGCTATTTCCGTATATTCCCCTATGCCTACACAAAATATTGCATGAAAAAGCTCAACAGTCAGGGACATCCGGCGGTGTTTTATTTGCACCCGTGGGAACTCGATCCAGATCAACCCCGAATAAAAGAATTAAGTCGAATGCAAAAATTTCGCCATTATCGTAATTTAGATCTAACAGAAGCTCGACTGGCCAGACTATTGAGTGATTTTTCATTTACAACAATCAGTGAGGTGCTTGGATTTGAATAAGGAGATCGTAGCCCAGCGTGCGTACTGGAACAATGAAGCTGATGCGTTTCAAAAAATTTATACGCATCGTAAATCGCGCTTGTCGAACACGCTCGACAAGGTTTTTAGAAAAGATATGTATGAGCGTTTTGCGTTTACGATTGCGAACTGCGAACCGATTAAGGACCGCACATTTCTCGATGTTGGGTGCGGCAACGGGCTCTACAGCATTGAGCTTGCAAAAAGGGGAGCGGCAGAAGTGATGGGCATCGATATTGCGGAGGTAATGGTTGATTTGAGTAGGAATGCCGCGAAATCGGCAGGTTCCGACACCAAGTGCAGTTTTCTGCAAACTGACCTCTTGAATTTCGAGCCGGATAGAAAATTTGATGTGAGTTTCGGCATCGGGTTGTTCGATTACATCAGCGATCCGGCGCCAGTTCTAAGGAAAATGCGAGAAGTCACAAAGGATCGCGTGATCGTCGCCTTTCCTCGCTTTTGGACGTGGCGCGCACCTATTCGCAAAGTAAGACTCTCGTTAAGAGGTTGTGCGGTCTATTTCTACACAAAGGCACGCGTCATTTCACTCATGAAGGCAGCCGGGTTCGAGACGGTAAAAGTGAGCAGGGTCGGTAAGCTGCACTGCGTAGTCGCTGAATAGTTAGCTTTCGGTGTCAGTCTATTTATTGTGCAATACGACAGTTCAATAGAGGATTCTGAGGGAGTTTTCCGTCGCCGGCAAAAGCCGCCTGAATATGCAGACCCGTCGTTCGTCGGCATGTCGGCGTCACGTAAGCCCGCAACCGGTGAGCAGGACCCGGCTAAAACCGTACTGCCTCGCAATCAAACCACCAATTCCGAACCATTGAATCAACGGCGGCACAAGATAACCTTCATTAGTCTTCTTGTTTTTACAGTGATGCTCTATTTCAGGCCGTGGGAACTGGTATCAGGCCTCGCATCATTTACCTCCATGGCATTTTACTCTGGAATAATTACTCTCTTAATCTATCTCATCACTCAGATAAGCACAGACGGTAACCTTACGGCACGCCCGCGGGAGATAGTACTCGTTGGGCTGTTGATGCTCGCGGCGCTGTTATCGATGCCGATGGCGATTGATCGGCCCGAGGCGTGGAAAACCTTCACCGACATTTTTATCAAAGCCGTTCTAATCTTCATAGTCATCGTTAACGTGGTAACAACAGAACGCAGGCTGCGCGCACTGCTGCTACTGTCCCTGGCCGTCAGCGTCTACCTCAGCGTAAATGCGATTTATGATTACCAGCACGGAATTTTCGGGTTGGGTAAAGTTGAGAATAATGACTTGCGGATTGCTGGTAGCATACGTGGCTTATTTGAAAACTCGAACGATTTAGCCATGCACCTCTGCACCATGCTTCCCATTTCGATAGCAATGGCCTTAGAGAAGCCTGGCTTGTTCAGAAGAATATGTTATCTAGCTGTAAGTGGTTTGATGGTCGCCGGCATTGTGGTCACCTTCTCTCGTGGTGGTTTTATCGCTCTCGTCGTGACAGTCATTGTTCTCGGCAGAAAATTGGGAAGGCGCAATACGATGCTGACAGCTGCCGGGGTGTTTATCGGGCTGGTTCTATTTCTTGCATTGTTACCCGGGGGCTATTCGGGACGGGTAGCTACAATCTTCAACTCAGCAGCCGATCTCACAGGCTCCTCAACCCAGCGCACTGAGATACTAAAACGATCGATTGCTGTAGCGCTGCGTTACCCACTTTTCGGCGTCGGCATGGGTAATTTTCATTACAAGTCATTCCATGAGCTTCAAACACATAATGCCTATACGCAGGTAGCATCGGAAATGGGTTTAGCGGCCTTTGTCATTTATGTCATGTTCCTCGTTCACCCATTAAGAAGGCTGCGAGAGATTGAGAGAACACTTTTCGATAAACAAAACACATCAAATGTTTATTATCTAGCTATCGCGCTTCAGGTCAGTCTCATTGCTTACATGGTGGCCAGTTTTTTCGGCGCTGTAGCTTATCAGTGGTACGTCTATTACTTAGTCGGATATGCGGTAGTCTTGCGACGCGTGTATTATGCTGAAACACCTCTCCCTGGTTCATACCCCTTAAATGCAATGGGTGAAGAAAATGTGCGACAGCTTCTTCCGAATTACTCTGAGCGTTCCTAGTTATCTGAGGCCCACATGAGTGATGCGCTACCCGCTGAAGAGATGCATCGAAGAAGCAGCTCCTCGGTCCAAACTGCAAAGATCGACGAGAGCGGCCAACGAATCCGGTCGTTGGACGGACTCCGAGCAGTGTCCATCTGTTTGGTTATGGTGAGCCACTTATTCGGCACCCGCGGATTTTTACCGGAAACAGGACTCGCAAGCGTCTTTGAACTCGGCGAACTTGGCGTACGAGTGTTTTTTGTAATCTCGGGGTTTTTAATTACGTCGATCGTGCTGCGAGAATTGGAGTCAAGCGGACGAATCCGCTTGTCAAAGTTTTATTTTCGTCGGACTGTTAGGATATTCCCTCCTTACTACGCTTTTCTCACTCTGTTGGTTCTTTTAACCCTCCTCGGGGTTCTCAATCTCACATCTGCCGATGAATTTCACGCGCTCACGTACACCTCGAATTATTTTCCGCAGCGCTCGTGGAGTGTTGCTCACACGTGGTCACTAGCAGTTGAGGAGCAGTTCTATTTGTTATGGCCGGCCACTCTGCTGTTGACAGGTAAACGCAAAGCCCTGGGATTAGCGTTGGCAGTGATTCTAGTCTCGCCATTTTTGCGACTGATCCTGTGGCGGTTCTCCGCATCGCCATCGATGGAGATTGGGATTAGATTTGAAACGATAGCCGACTCGATTGCCACTGGATGTCTACTTTCCGGCTTCCGCCAGTGGTTACATCGTCAGACCCTGTACAATAGACTACTAAGCTCGAAACTGTTTTTTCTTGTTCCTGCTTTGGTGTTGGTCGCAAATGCCGTTCACGACAGGCCGAGGTTGAGCTTTTTCTTTGGGTTCACCATCATGAATGTGGGGATCGCGCTTTCAATCGACTGGTGTCTGCGAAATTCTTTTGGCTGGACGGGTCGCTTTCTAAATGCGCGCCCGGTCGTCTTTATTGGAGTGATAAGCTACTCGGTGTATCTCTGGCAACAGATTTTTCTAAACCGTTACAGCGATGCGATCTTTTGTCGTTTCCCGTTGAACTTCATTTGCGCCATCGCAGCCGCCTTATTATCTTTCTGGCTAATCGAACGTCCCTCATTAGCGTTGCGGCAGAGAATTGAGCGACTCGTATTCGTTCCGAGCCGTCAAGTTGTGAGCGTTCCACTGGGAGAAGGAGAAATCTGATTGGACCAAAATTCTCCTCTAGTGAGTGTAGTTATACCCGCATATAATGTCTCTGAGTTTATCTCGGAGGCGCTCGAATCGGTTTTCGCTCAAGACTTCACCGATTATGAAATTATTGTCGTTAACGATGGTTCCTCTGACAAACCGGAGCTGGAACGATCGCTGGCCCCTTACGCGCACCGCATCATCTTTCTGGAGCAGGAAAACAAAGGAATTTCTGCGGCTCGAAACGCCGCGATAAGAATTGCGCGCGGTGAATACATCGCTTTCCTCGATGGTGACGATGTGTGGTTGCCTAATAAGTTGTCGATGCAGTTGCGTTTCATGGGTGAAGAGAACTGTGTTTTGGCATACTCTAACGCTCTTTATTTTGGCGAGTCTCCATGGCCGGCTGGAACGAGTTTCATGGAAAAGCTACCGTCTAGCGGAAAGGTCACGCGAGAAAGCTTGCTTGGGCTGAATTGTGTAGTGCCGTGTTCGACCGTAGTGGTCAGGAAAGAACTCATTATTGCTGCAGGAATGTTTGATGATGACCTTGCGGCCGCCGAAGATTTTGATCTTTGGCTTCGAATACTTGGACTAGATGGCGCAACAGCCGGTTTTCAGAAAACAGTGCTGGCGAAATACAGGGTTAGACCAACTGGCATTTCCAGCAATCGTATCGCGCTGCACAAAGCTGCACTTCGTGTGCTCGACAAAATTCAAACGCTTGTCGATCTGAATCCGAGGGAACTGGCAGCGCTCCATCGCACGACGCAGAACCTGAAAGCTTTAATTGGACTTGAGCGAAGTAAACAGATGATTGTAGATGGCGATTTTGACAAGGCCCGACACCTTCTTAAACAGATAGAACCCCTTCACGGAACGGTAAAGCTTGTTTTCGGCCGCATCGTCCTTCGTCTCTATCCCCAGTTGTTGCAGATGTTCTACAAGAAACAGCTTAAGCCTTCTGTGAGTTCAAAGTCCCTGGAGTCCTCAACCTAAGCCAGCCTGGGATCACGCTTCGTGGCTACATAATCCAATGCATTTAGATGTAGTTATTCCAACATACAATAGACAGGCGTTGCTTCCGCTTACCCTCCAAAGTCTTTTGCAGGCGCCGGTGCCCGCCGGTATGCAAGTTGACGTCACTGTGGTCGACAACAACTCGAGCGATAACACAGCTGAGGTCGTAAACAATTGGAATGATCGGTTTAGTAACCATCTCCATTATGTATTCGAACCGAAGCAGGGGCGCTCACATGCTCTTAATACGGGAATAAGATCAACATTCGGTGAGCTTGTTGGGTTCATCGACGACGACGAAGAAATTGCCGTCGACTGGTTCAAATGTGTTTCCCAGGCGTTTTCCACTATGGATGTCGACTTTATCGGAGGGCCATATATACCGAAATGGGAAATAGAAGCGCCGAGATGGCTGCCGAAGAAATATTGCGGTGTCATAGGATGGATCGACGGGGGTAACAAAATCGTACCGTATGGTGACAGCTATTCTGGGATTCTAATGGGTGGAAACGCTGTGTTGTCCCGAGCCATCCTGGAGAAGGTAGGTCTGTATCGTACAAGTCTAAGTAGGAACGGCGAGAAGCTTCTGGCGGGCGAAGATGATGACATGTATCGTCGTCTGTTAGCCGCCGGCGCGAAGGGATTATACCTGCCAAATTTGGAGATTTTTCACTTTATTCCTGCGACAAGACTGACAAAGACGTATCATCGCAGATGGTGTTTTTGGCGCGGGGTCTCCCAGGGAATGCTTGACCACGTCCGGCCTGAGTCCGCGAAATACTTGTTGGGCGTGCCCCGGTATCTCTATGGTGACGCAGCACGGGGCTTGTGGGCCAACATCAAGGCGTTTACAGACAAGAACAACAATCCGGCAGAATATTTTTCAAATGAACTTGCGGCGTGGGACCTCTTTGGCTTCTTCTACGGCAAACATTTCTACTACTCCAAAATCGAGTCAGATTCTAGTTTCGCTTTAGACGAATCGTGACCCAACCACAAAAATCCAGTTCGCTGGCATCGCTGGCATTTTGGTTAATGTTGGCGAAAAGTACAGCCTTCGTCTTCAGCCTGGCATTGCCGCTGCTGCTTGTGCGCCGCCTCAACCAGAGGGAATTTGGTCTTTACAAGCAGGCGTTTCTTTTGATTGGAACAGCTGTCGCAGTCTTGCCACTCAGCGTCGGTATGAGTGCATTCTACTTCCTGCCACGCGAAGAAGACATAAACCGAAGGCGCAATGCCGTTTTCAACATAGTGCTTTTTAACGCCTTTGTTGGAGGTTTAGTGTTCTTACTGTTCGCAACTCAGCCTTGGATCTTTTCAAAGCTCTTTCATGATCCCGAACTAGCGCAATTTGGGCCACTTATTGGGGCAGTCATTCTCTTCTGGTTGTTTTCTACATTTCTCGAGGTGGTAACGGTTGTCAACCGCGAAGCACAACTCGCCACATTTTTTATTGTTGGAGGACAGGTATCGAAAGCTTTATGGCTCTTAGTAGCCGCAGTTTTCTTCGGTTCCATCCGCTCCTTGCTAATCGCGGCGTTAATTCATAGCGCCATGCTTTCGCTATTACTTCTCGGCTACCTTAACTTGAGATTCAAAAATTTTTGGAGATCGTTTGACTGGGGTATGCTGCGGGAACAATTGGCGTACGCCTTGCCTTACGGTGCTTCAGCAATGTTATTTACGGCTCAAACTGATCTCCACAATTATTTTGTAAGCAACCATTTTGGTGCTGCTACTTTTGCTATCTATTCAATCGGCTGTTTGCAGCTGCCGCTAGTCGGCATTCTTAGTGAGTCGATTGCTTCAGTTACGATCCCGAGGATTAGTTACTTGCAAAAACTCGGCGACAAGAGAGAAATACTTCTGCTCATGACCCGCCTGATGCGGAAACTTGCCGTGATCTATTTTCCGCTGTATGCGATCTTGCTAGTCGGTGGTCATGAATTTATTCGATGGCTATTTACTGAAAAGTACAGCGCCAGCTTCCCCATTTTTGCAATAAACATAACGCTCCTGCCTTTCTATGTGATCATGCTCGACCCAATCGTTCGAGCATACGCTGAACAACGCTATTTTCTGCTTAGATTGAGATTTGTGCTGTTTTGCATTTTATTACTGAGCCTCTGGTTCAGCATAAATCACTACGGAATACTTGGTGTCATCACCGTTGTGGTTTCAATAACACTTTCGGAACACCTGATCGTGACCTATAGATCCGCAAAGATACTTGGAGTGAAGCGGGCGGATATGCTTCTCTTGCGTGATGTAGCCAAACTCGCGCTAGCAGCTATAGTTGCCGGTATAGTCGCAGCAATTGCCAGGTCTCTGTTTCTAAGTTTGAAGCCTTTTTATCTTCTGTCTTTAACGGGCATGGTTTTGCTTGTAACGTACTTGGCTATGTCGCTCATGCTGGGTGTGCCTACGGCAGAAGAACGGAGTATGGTTCGCAAAAAGTTAACGCAGTGTCAGCGACTGCTCCGGTTGAATCGAGCGACGGAGTCCTTTTGAAGCTCCTTTGACTAAACCAAAAAATAGCATTGCACGATCTATTATCACGTCATGTGTTTCTGAGGTTAGGGCGCGGGCAACGGTTGCTCCGATCTTCAACGCGACCTGCTGCACTCGCTTTTTCGCGCGGCTTGACCTTTAGGCGTCGTACTATCAACTGGAATCTGGAACAAAAACAAGATTGGATTCGGAATCAATTAAAAGCGACACTCCGGTACGCAAACCTCAACACTCCCTACTACTCCGAAATTTTCAAGAAAATCGGGTTTGACCCACAAGACGATATTTCCTTTGAAGATCTTGCGCAGCTGCCGGTACTCGAGCGGGAAGACATTCACAACCGCGCAGAGGAGTTGCTGATCAAATCAGTGGACAAAATTCACGTTCGCAAAGATGCAACCGGAGGTTCTACCGGGATGCCCACCACGATTTGGCTCGGACCTGAAGAAAGAGGTTGGAGTGAAAGCGGGATGGAGTATTTTTTTGAGCGGTTAAACGTACCTTCGGGTACCCGTACTGCTCTCTTTTGGGGGCACAACTTGGATCCGCAGGCAACTGACAGCTTTCGAGATCGGCTGACAGGATTCATCGAGAACACGCAGTGGTTCGATTGTTTGCGTCTGTCTCCGGAAGTACTTAACGAAGTTCACGAGCACCTGCAGCGTTGGAAGCCGGCAAGAATCATCGCTTATGCGAGCGCACTCGGACAGCTGGCCGAATTCGTCCTAGAAAAGGGTTATCGTACCGCATACCCCACGGTATGTTCGATAACGGGGGCTGAGAAACTGTGGCCGCGCCACCGTGAAGCGATTGAGAGCGCGTTTGGTCGGCCAGTTCACGAAAGGTATGGAGGTAGAGACGTGGCGTGTCTTGGGATTCAGCTGAACCCCAAAATCAATCTGGATTACACAACCGATTGGGCCAATGTGTTGATTGAGCCCGAGACATCCGATGCGCATTCAGCGATACTGGTGACAAAACTTCACGCCGATGTTATGCCCATGATTCGTTATCGAGTTGGTGACTTGGCGCGCTTCTCAATCGACAATCGTCCGGGCTATCCATCGTTTATTCTTCCCGAAGTTCTAGGTCGGATAACGGACAGGATCTGGATACCTGATGGGCGTTGGATTAGTGGTCTGCAGATTCCACATCTGTTGAAAGACTTTCCAGTCAAAGAATTTGTTCTGTTGCAGCGACAGGACTATTCAGTCGAATTGCAACTGGTTCCACAGGCAGACTTCGGCGCTGAATCAGCGAAACTGATTCTGCAGAGTCTAAGGACGAACTTGCCTGGGCTGAATGTTAAGATGGTGTTGATGGATCGCATTGAACGTACAAAGGCTAACAAATGGCGACCTGTGATTAGTGAGGTCGGGGTCGATTGCAAATGAGTGGAAACGTTAAATCTTGGCAAGTCCGTAGCGATTCTTTCGTCAGCATAAGAGAAATTGGATTGCCAAAATATCCCACGGATGACGGCGAAGCCGCACTTTGCAGTCATATATCGCTGGTTTCTGCAGATCTCGGTTGGCACAAACAGGGACGAGGTTCATTCGGCGGACTAATCGAACCCGGCGACAGAGTTGTTATTAAGCCCAACTGGGTGCTTCACAAGAATCAGGGGCCCTGGGGAATGGACCCGATGATTACGCACCCCACCATTATCAAAGCAGTCACACGCGAGGCTTTGCTGGCCGGACCATCGCTTATCGTCATCGGCGATGCCCCAATTCAAACGTGCGACTTTGACCAATTGATGGGCGTGACTGGAATGCGGGAATTCGAAGCACAGATGAAATCACCTGAATCCCCATTCGTCCGTATCAACGACTTTCGACGGACTGTGGCGACGTATTCGAACGGAAGACGGGCTGCGGTTGAGAACGTACTACCAGAGGATGACTTCGTCTTATTTGATTTAGGTGCAGATAGTTTATTAGAGCCTATCACTACACCTCATGAAGCGTTCCGGGTCACTTGTTACGATCCTCGGCTGATGGCGCGAACACACGCACCTGGCAAGCATCGTTACTTAATCGCCAAAGAAATTTTAGAGGCTGATGTAATTATCAATCTTCCCAAACTGAAGACCCATAAGAAAGCGGGAGTGACTTGCGCGCTGAAAAATCTTATCGGCATTAACGGTAATAAGGAATATTTGCCACACCATCGGATTGGAGGTTCTAACCTCGGTGGTGACTGTTATCCGGGGGAGAGTACGTTCAAGCGGCTTATTGAATTCGCTATGGACCGGCAAAACGGCGCGCGTTCCTCAGTTATGACAGCCGCATGGACGGGCATTGCCACTCAGTTGAATCGCGCGTTGCGCCTTATGGGCGATGATCTTGGTATCGAAGGATCATGGGCAGGCAATGATACGATCTGGCGGACGGGACTTGATCTGAATAGGATCGTTCTGTATGGCAAGGTGGACGGATCGCTTTCGCAAATACCGCAACGCAAAATCCTCCACCTTGTAGATGCGATTGTTGCCGGCCAAGGCGATGGACCGCTCTCGCCCGAACCACTTAATCTCGGGTTGCTGATAGGCGGTACGAGCGCAGCTGCTGTTGATTGGATCAGCGGACAGATACTTGGTTATGATCCTTACAAAATTGCCATCGTAAGAGAAGCATTTCAGAGATTCCGCTGGCCGTTGGTTGATTTTGCTCATAATGACATTTCGCTCCGAGGCGATTGGAGCGCAGAGAAGCTGGGGCAAATACAAAAGGCAAATTCGAAACTCGTTAAGTATCCGGTAGGCTGGCAAACAGCAAAATTAAATGCGGCCTACTAACTAGTAGGGTTCACATATATGTGCGGCATTGCAGGGATTGTGGGGCTACCAGACGCGACTGAAGCGGCGGCGCGCGTCGCTTCCATGATTGGTTCTTTGGCCCGGCGCGGCCCTGACGCAGAAGGCGTCGAGATGTGGCCAGGTGCCGTGTTGGGTCACAAACGCCTCTCTATCTTTGATCTGAGCGATGCGGGCCGGCAGCCAATGTTGTCGCGTGATCGCAGAGTTGGTGTGGTTTTTAACGGAGCAATCTATAATTTTCGCAAGCTCAGAAATGAATTGGAAAAAAGCGGCTGCGCGTTTGAGAGCCAGACTGACACTGAAGTACTGCTCCATGGTTACCTCAAGTGGGGGTTGGACCAGCTGATAAGCAAACTTCGGGGGATGTTTGCCTTCGGATTGTGGGACGCGCTGGATAATAAGTTATTTCTCGTGAGGGATCGCCTAGGGGTTAAGCCTCTGACGTATTCAGTACAGAATGGGGCAATCGCATTTGCCTCCACCGTTGAAGCTTTGAGAGTAGCCGGGTTCTGTGATCAGATCGATCAAAGTGCGGTGCTCGAGTTTCTCGAATTCGGTTACGTCACCGAGCAGCGATCCATCTACGCTGAAGCAAAGAAAGTGAGCCCGGCCTCCATCATCGAATGGCACGACGGATCTATTAGCAGTCGGCAATATTGGTCCCCGCCAAGCCCGCAACGAATTCGATTGTCATTTCAGGAGGCAGTCGAAGAGGCGGAGACGCTTTTGTTATCCGCCGTTGAATCACGTCTGCAGGCTGACGTGCCAGTCGGTGCATTACTCAGCGGGGGAGTTGACTCGAGTTTAGTGTGCTGGGCCATCAAAAAGCTAGGTGGCGAGATTAAGGCGTACACGATTGGCACACCCGGTGATCCGTGGGACGAGACGGCAGATGCGACGGCAACTGCTCACAGCCTTGGAATTGATCATCGTGTGATTCAGATGAGTGCAGCTGATATCTCGGATGTAGATGAACTCAGCCAGGCCTATGCGGAGCCTTTTGCTTGTGCATCCGCTCTTGGGATGCTGAAAGTTTCTCGTGGCATTTCGACGACGAACGTAAAGGTCCTCCTGACGGGTGACGGTGGTGACGATGTGTTTCTCGGGTATCCCGAACACAAAATTCTGTTCGCCGCCGAAAAACTGGCACGTTGTTTACCTGCATCGATGTCACCGATATGGTGGAGGCTTCAGCAGGCTTTTCCAACGCCAAGTCCTTTGCGGCGAATTAGGTCCTTTCTTAACTACGCTACCGGTGGTTTAGGCGCAGTTGCGAATGCTCACGATGGCCTCCCGTTATATAAGCAATTCGGAATACTGGGTGAGCGAATAAGAGATGGAGAGATTGCTCACCGTCGCATACCCTGGTCGACCGCATCCGCACGAGAAGTTCTAAGCGAGTTTCTGAAACATGACAGGCTCGGACGGTTCGTTTCTGAGTACATGACTAAAGTTGATGGCGCAACAATGCATTATTCCCTCGAGGCTCGCTCACCCTTTCTCGATCAGGAGCTTTGGGAATTCGCCAGCGCACTACCGATCAGTCTGCGGTTACAAGGCAATTCGCTTAAAGCCATACTGCGTGAGATCGCACGAAGAAACATTGGTGAGGCAGTTGCAAGAGGCAAGAAACGCGGCTTTGGCGTGCCGGTGCAGCGGTGGATTGCGGATCACTGGTACGAAAAGGTTCGAGCAGTATTCGAGTCTGCAGTTCTCGTTCAGCAGGGATGGATAGAAAAAGCAGCTACGCTAAACTTGCTCCATCGGACAGCGCAAAGTGGATCCGTTCCTAATCAAATTTGGTACCTTTATGTGCTGGAGTTATGGCTAAGACGCCATCAACGAAATTCCAACCTGGTCACGCTTCCCATTCCGAAATTCGGAACCACCGGTTTCGCGTTTCAACATACTTAACGCGTAGTGGCGAACACTTCGAAGCCAAGAATTCTGCACTTGATTGGAAGTTTCGATCAGGGCGGATCCGAGAGTCAGGCAGTTCAACTCACACGAATGCTGCAGGACCGTGGCAGGTATGATTTGTATATTGCATGTCTACAATCAACTGGAGTTCTTCGTGCGACTGTAGACGCGTTTTTTCCGCGCCCGATTCCTGAGTACCCGCTCACCAGTTTTTATGACGCAAACACCGTCAAGCAGTTGGCCAGATTTCGTAGTTTCTTGCGGAGTAACCAGATCGAGATTGTGCAAACGCACGATTTTTATACCAATGTTTTCGGACTGGCCGGTGCTGCACTTGCGGGGATACCAGTTCGCATTGCTGCGCGACGTGAAACATCCGGTGTAAGAACTTTTGCGCAACTGCGTGTGCAGGCATGGTCCTATCTGTTCGCTCACAACATTGTTGCTAATGCTGAATCGGTAAGAACTCAACTGATTTTGGAAGGTGTACCAGCAACAAAGATTGTCACGATTTACAACGGCCTGGATACCACTAGATTTTCCTCGCAATCCTCGCAAACTGGCCGTGAATTACTTCAACAGTTTGGATTGTCGACAAACGTTAGCCACATCGTAACTCTCGTAGCCAACATGCGATACTCCGTAAAGGACCACCCCACGTTTTTAAAAGGAGCGCAACTTGTTGTGAGTAAATTCCCCGATGTTGCCTTTGTCATAGCTGGTGAAGGCGACATGAGACCTCAATTTGAAAAGTTGAGTGAGGAATTAGGAATTCGGGATACCGTCTTCTTTGTCGGACGATGCGAGAATATTCCAGCGCTGTTATGTGCGTCTGATGTGTGTGTATTAAGTTCGCGTGCCGAAGGCATGCCAAACGCGATCCTCGAATACATGGCGGCGGGAAAACCCGTGGTGACAACGAAGGCTGGGGGAGCTAGCGAGCTGATAATGGAAGGTGAGGGTGGTTACCTGGTTGAGATCGGAGATTACGCCGGCCTCGCAGAAAGAATTCTGGCGGTACTTTCTAACCCCCGATTGGCACAAGACATGGGAAAAGCGAATAAGACGCGAGTAGCCGAAAAGTTTTCTGTCGTAGCGCAAGTTGAACGTATTGAGAGTTTATACAATCAGCTATTACACCGACCGTCTCAGATCATGGTTGGAACCGAATGATGCTGTCATTGAGGAGAGCACCTTAGCGGGAGGCATTCATAGGAGCCGCAATCGAAACAATAGAGAGCAGCAAGCGCTCGTGCGAAAAAAGAAAGTTGCGCGTGGTACTGGTTGCGCCGTCAATGGACATACTCGGAGGTCAAGCGGTCCAGGCTAGTCGACTGCTCACCCGGTTATCTTCTGAACCATCAATCCAGATTTCGTTCTTACCTGTCAATCCACGTCTTCCGGGGATCCTGCGTAATCTTCAGCGTTTTAAATACATTCGGACGCTGGTTACTTCCTTGTGGTATTGGCTGTCTTTACTTTCTTGTATTCCTCGGAATGACATCATTCACATTTTTTCGGCCTCATACTTTTCGTTCTTGTTAGCGCCAACGCCCGCCGTTCTGGTTGCTCGCCTCTTTAAGAAGGCAAGTGTTTTGAACTACCGCAGTGGTGAAGCTGAAGACCACCTTACGAACTGGAGCAGCGCAAGATGGGTTATTCGGCTGGTTGACAAAATTGTTGTGCCTTCAGGGTACCTAGTTGATGTCTTCGCGAAGTTTGGATTTCGTGCGTCAGTCATATCGAACTTTGTGGACCTCGACCAGTTCACTTTTCGAGACCGACAAATGTTGAGACCTGTTTTTCTCTCAAATAGAAACTTTGAGAGTCATTATAACGTGGCGTGTGTGTTGATGGCATTCGGACTAATTCAACAGTCCTTTCCGGAAGCACACCTAACTGTCGTCGGCGAGGGCACGCAAAAACTAATCCTCCATCGTTTGGCGCAGCAGCTGAAGCTAAATAACACGGACTTCGTCGGTGCGATTTCTCCTGAAGAAATGCCAAAATTCTACAACGCATCGGACATTTTTCTTAACGCCCCAAATATAGACAATATGCCGGGATCCATAATCGAGTCCTTTGCCACCGGGGTAGCGGTTGTGACGACTGACGCCGGCGGAATCCCATACATTGTTAAAGACGCGGAGACGGGGTTGATGGTGGCGAAAGAAGATTACACAGCCATGGCCCATGCCGCTATCAGACTACTACGGGACCACGAACTTGCTGCTCGAATTGTGAGAAATGCCTATCGAGAGTGCGACAAGTATAAGTGGTCTGCTGTCCGTAGCCGTTGGATCGCACTTTACAATCAATTAGTGTGGTGCGATGAGTTTATTCCGGACACCGAGCGAGTCTGATTAAAGTGGAGGTTCTGGGTGAACAGCGACGTCGATATTTCGATCATTATTCCCACCCACAACCGGCAGGACCTGTTACGGTCGACGCTTGAGAGCGCCCTCGCGCAAGATGCTGGTGACATCAAATACGAAATAATCGTGGTTGACAACAACTGCCGTGACCACTCGCGACAAGTGATAGAGAATTTTGCTAGTAAGTCGAACGGAAGGGTACGTTACGTATTCGAGGCGAACGAGGGCGTGTCTTACGCTCGTAATACTGGAATCAGGGAAGCCCGTGGGCCAATACTGGGATTCTGTGACGACGATGTATGCCTAGATCCGAATTGGCTTTCACAGATTAAGAAGGCTTTCGATACACATCCTAACATCCAGTTTGTGGGCGGCAAGGTGCTTCCAATCTGGTCAAACTCTCCGCCGGAATGGCTGACCCGCGACCATTGGATGCCCCTGGCCATTCTGGATTATGGCGAGCATGAAATTTTCCTGACACCTGAAACGTCGAAAGGACTCGTTGCCGCAAATTTCGCCGTCCGGAGCCCTGTCTTCGATCGTATCGGTGTGTTCTCTGAGACCCTTCAATTGAAAGGCGGGGGTATCGGGTCAGTTGAAGATCACGAATTGATACGACGGATTTGGCATGCTGGAGAAATAGGGTTGTATTTGCCTCAAGCAATCGTGACTACGGTCGTGCCGATGGAGCGAATGACGAAGGCATATCATCGACGTTGGCATCGAGGTCACGGTCACTTCTTTTCTCTATTACGTGAAGAAGAAATGGAGCGCGCGACTGCCTACCTATTTGGAGTGCCATCGCATCTATACCGCCAAGTCATAACTGATTCATTTGGCTGGCTGAGATACGCGCTATACGGTAGCGCCGCCCGGTCTTTCTTTCACGAAACAGGGTTACAATTTTGTTTTGGGTTCTTCAAACAGCGAGTTGGAGAACACCGGGCAACGAGTAATCACGGAGTCTTTCGTGAGTTTTTCAAATTCATTCTCAAGCTGATCTTTCGAACCAATCCTAAGCCTCATCAATCCTAAAATTCCCCCTGATTATTGCAGTTGAATTGCAATTGTTTTTAAAAATTCAAATCATATTTACAGATGCGTTTCAAGCTGTTAAGTTTTCGTCCGTTCAATTTCGCGTGGATTGAACCCAACCATGTTCATGCTTTATCGAACGAACTCGCGTGATCACGCGCAAATATTCTTCAAACGCGATTGCAGTAAGTAACTTGAGTTTAATGTCGAGTTAAATAGCCGACAGGTTCACCACGTAATCAAATAGCTACGTGCAACATCGCCACTTGGCCAGCTAGTCATTGGCTGACAACGCTACCCGTCTGTCTTTTGCTCGAAAAGCTGATTCGTTTTCATTGGCCCGTCATACCTGATTAAAGATGCCGTCATACCGAATTATGAGGAGATTGGATGGAGAGACTGTTACCCCTATATCCCCGCTTAGCCCTGATTCTGTTTGTTTTACTATCAGCCAATATCGAGAATGCCAGTGCCGCGACGCCAACACAATTCCGAGTTCTGAGTTGGAACATCCAATTCGGACAAGGAACTGATGGCATTGCAAATCTGGATCGAACTGCCACCTGGATTGTCAATCTACATCCAGATGTCGTGGCGCTCTGCGAAATCCCTCCTGCGACAGGTTCAACGCTCATCACTTTGTTGAATCAAAAGACTGGAATCACGTGGAACTCGCATTTTGTGCCGAAGTTCTCTGGAAGCAATGAAGGGAATCTCGTCATATCAAAGAATCCAATCGTCAGCGTGTCGTCGCTGTTCTTGAGCGCGAGTCGGTCTGTTGCTGAGGCGTCCATTAGCATTAACGGCAGGAATATAAGCTTCTTTGCGACGCATTTGGACGATGCCTCGTCTACGAATCGTTTTAACGAGGTTGGAGAGTTAACGAATTGGGCAGCCGGCTTTTCCGCACCAAGGATCTTTGCTGGTGACTTCAACGCTGGTCCGGATACTTCTGAGATCGGGCGCATGGTTGGTTTGTACGGTGACTCGTGGGCCGATGCAACGAACGCTGGAAGGGCGGTCGCCTACCCTGACAATCCGGTCGGAGCGCAAACGCGAACTCGACGCGGTCGGATTGACTACATCTTCTATAGTCGCAGTGTTTCTGACTTTACAATCAGCGGAACGCAAATTCCGGATAGCCGCGACTTAAGCAACACCAACGTTGTGATTAAGCTGGGTACGCTTGACGACAAAGGCGTCAGACCGTCGGATCACAATCAGATGATTGCGGATTTCCAGATCGCGACGAGCGGGACACCAACACCAACACCAACTCCAACTCCAACACCAACGCCCAGTGTTTCAGCACCAGCGACTTTACAATTTAGTTCAAGCGCGTATGCCGTGAACGAGGGCGGGGTTGCCGAGATCACGATGACACGCTCAGGTGATTTATCCCACACGGACTCTGTCACTTATTCGACTGGCGATATTACTGCGCAACAGCGGTCTGACTACGAAATGTCTACGGGCACACTCACGTTTGTTCCTGGTGAGTCGCAAAAGCAGATACATATCCTGACAATTGATGACGGCTATGCGGAAGGCACTGAAGCTTTTTCGCTTGTTCTCACAAATCCCACAAGCAATGCCGTATTCGGTTCAAATGTAACGGCTGTGGTTACGATAAGCGATAATGACATCACGACAGGGCCCACAAATCCATTAAATGATCCAACCTTCTTTGTAAAGGAGCAGTATTTCGATTTTCTTGGCCGCTCGCCGGATTCGTCGGGGTTGACGTTCTGGGCCAACCAGATTATTTCATGTGGTGGTAACGCATTGTGTCTCGATCTTAAGCGAATAAATGTAAGCGCCGCCTTCTTTCTTTCGATTGAATTTCAGGAAACTGGTTACAGCGCTTGCCTCGCAAACAAGGCCGCGTTCGGTTCGCTGCCTGCATACAGTCGCTTCATGATCGATTCGCAGGCGCTTCGCGATAACTTTATTTTTGGACAATCGGGTGCGAGCACCCAACTGGAGACAAACAAGCAGCTCTATTACAGCGCGTTCGTAACACGTACCCAGTTTCGCGCAAGGTACGACGGCATGAGTAACAATCAGTACGTCGATTCTCTCCTTGGGAACGCGAGCTTAAGCATTTCTGCGTCAACGCGGCAGTCCTATATCGACGGATTAAATAGCGGTGTGCAATCTCGGGCCACGGTATTGCGAGCGATAGCCGAGAACTTATCTTTCAGGCAACAGCAATTCAATTCTGTGTTTGTAGAGATGGAGTATTTTGGCTATCTGCGCCGGGATCCGGACGCTGCCGGTTATGACTTTTGGCTAAATAAATTGAATTCTTTTGGGGGAAATTTCATCGGAGCTGAACTGGTTAAAGCATTTCTTAGGTCTTCAGAATACACTCAGCGGTTCAGTACGGCCGCGTTTTGACAGTACAGATTTTCCTATTTTGCAACGACTCCAGGTCAACGAATCTTTGACTTTCCTTGGCAGTGCATGGTACTTTGCCGCCCGTCGAACCTATCGTGCGGGTTCGATGGGCCAATTAATTATCTTGCACTCCTAAGTAAATGCGGCGGGTTGGGACACACGTTTTCCTCGTCCCTGCCTTATTGATCGCGCAGCCAGCGGGATCAAGAAGCTAAACAATTCGCAAAGCGTCGTGGTGATTGGTGACACCGAATCAACACGTCCGAAGTTCGATTGGCACGAGCGGTCATTCCTTATGGACCAGCGGCCATTTGTATTTTGAGTTCGAACGTCGTACTGGGTCCGTCGTTAGCATTTCCAAGGTCAGATAAATGATGGATTCTTCTGCGAATGGATCGAACAACGCGGTGATTAGCCAGACAACCGCTTTCCGAATCATTCCACCCGCTTCAGCATCCATCCTGGTTATTTGTTAGTAATTCAAAAAAGGGAGAAGTAAAATTGTTCAAGAAAGCCTTGCTGGTTTCCTGCTTAGCCGTTCTTTGTCTGCTATACCTTTCATCATCATCATCGCAAGCGCAATCATCTTCCGGAGACATCGTACTTTACGCATCAGACGCACAAGTGAGAACTGGTGGCTGGAACAAAGTTTCTGATTCCAGTGCCGCCGGTGGATCATTGCTCGCAAATCCGGATCTTGGCACACCTAAACTAGCTGCACCTTTATCTGCACCGTCAACCTACTTCGAGTTGACATTCTCTGCTGTTGCTGGTCAACCTTACCGCTTGTGGACGCGCAGTCGTGCACAAGAAAATTCGCCTTACAACGATTCTATCTTTGTTCAGTTTTCCGGGTCCGTTACGAGCGCTGGTTCGGCGGTTTATCGAATTGGTACAACCGATGGAACAGTCGTCAACCTTGAGGACTATTTGGCTTCCGGCTTACAGGGGTGGGGGTGGCAGGACAACGGATGGGGCACGGGAGTATTCGGCCCGGTCGTATATTTCCAAAATACTGGTGTACAAACATTACGCATTCAGCCGCGGGAAGACGGCGTGCAAATAGACCAAGTCGTCTTATCCCCCGTAACTTATATGAATGCGGCACCCGGCGCTCTCAAGAACGACAATGTCATACTTCCGAAAACGAGCACAACGTCTACTCCAACTCCAACTCCGACACCAACACCAACACCAACCCCAACTCCAACACCAACTCCAACTCCAACTCCAACACCGACTCCAACACCGACACCGACCCCGACGCCAATACCAAGCCCAACGCCAACGCCAGCTGCGGACTTTTCGTTAACGATTGGCCCATCCTCAGCCACCATTGGCCGGACTGGTGGCACCGCCGCTTACAGCG